>CACZOZ010000104.1:0-7543 GCA_902782865.1 uncultured Eubacteriales bacterium | reverse complement strand
TCGGCAAGGTGCACGTGGGCGGCGGTCTTGTCACCGTGATGGTGCGCGGTGACGTCGGCGCCGTCAAGGCGGCCACGGACGCGGGCGCGGCGGCGGCGCAGCGCGTGGGCGAGCTGGTCTCGGTCCACGTGATCCCCCGTCCCCATCCCGAAGTGGAAGGCATCCTGCCCCATCTGGAACTGTGATATCCCCTCTCCGGTCCCGGCGTGACCGCCGGGCGGGGCGGCTTGAAAGAGTTTTGAGGAGGTAAACTATGAATCCCGAAAGAATCGCTCTGGGTATGATCGAGACCCGCGGCCTGATCGGCTCCATCGAGGCGGCTGATGCCATGGTCAAGGCGGCGGATGTGACCCTGATCGGCAAGGTGCACGTGGGCGGCGGTCTTGTCACCGTGATGGTGCGCGGTGAGGTCGGCGCCGTCAAGGCGGCGGTGGATGCCGGCGCTGCGGCGGCGCAGCGCGTGGGCAACCTGATCTCCCAGCACGTCATCCCGCGTCCCCACACCGAGGTGGAAGGCATCCTGCCCCATATCGAGGCCTGAGGACGGCATAAACACCGTTAAGCATGCTCCCCGCATGAGGAGGCTTGTTCGAAATGCGCTATATTACTGAACGCGAACTGCGGGATCAGTTTGCGTCCGGTGTTCCGGAGCAGTACACCGTGCCTGCCGGCTGCATGCTCACGCCGGCGGCGCGCCAGTACCTGCTGGACCTGAAACTGTACCGGCATCCGTCACCGCCCAAAACGGTGTCGGTGCCGTTCGCGGGCAGGGCAGCGGGCAAAAAGCCGGAGCACATGACCAACCTGAACGCCCGGGAGATGGTGTGCAAGAATCATCCCCGGATCCTGCTGCGCGGCAAACTGGACACGCTGCAGAGCGAGATCCTGGTGCTCCAGGCATCCAGCAAGCCGGAAAACCGTGCTCCGCTGGAAGACGCGCTGCGACTCGTGCGCGCCGTACTGGCCGCCGAGGTGCGCGACACGCCCCTGGCGTCCTGGACCCTCAACGGCATGGGTCCCGACGAAGTGCATCGGTGCTCCCATCACCCGGAAGAATTCGGCTTTCCCGGGCATATCCTGCCCGCAGCGGAGCACGGATTGTATTCGCTGCAGCTCAACCGGCTGCGGGCCCTGTCCCGTGAGGCCGAGCTGGCCGCGGTGCAGGCCTTCTGGGACGGCTCCCGCATCACCAGGGAGGACCTTCTGCTGGCCCTTAACCGTCTGTCCAGTTACTTTTATGTGCTCCAGCTGCGTGCCGCGCGCCGCTGACCGGAGGGAATCGCTATGGACCAGATAGAATCCATCGTGCGGGAGGTGCTCTCCCGCCTCGGTAAGGAGGCGCCCCGGGAAGGGGCGTGCTCTCAGGGGCCGGATATCCCGGCGGAGATGAGCGCGCGCCATGTGCATCTGACCGTGGAGGACCTGAAAGCCCTCTTCGGTAAGGATCGGCTGGAGTGCGTGCGGGAGATCTCCCAGCCGGGGCAGTTCCTGTCGGACTGCCGGGTCCGCCTCATCGGCCCCAAGGGCATCCTGGACAATGTGGCGGTGCTGGGCCCCACCCGTTCCGCCACCCAGGTGGAGATCTCATCTACGGACGCCAGGACCCTGGGGATCAGCGCCCCGGTGCGCCTGTCCGGCGATCTGAAGGACGCCGCCCAGGTCACCATCATGGCCGGGAACTGCGTGATCACCCGGAAGGCCGCCATCGTGGCCCGGCGCCACCTGCACATGACGCCCCGGGACGCCGCGGCATTCGGCGTGCGGGACGGGGACTGCGTGAGCGTGAAAGTGCTGGGCGCGAGGCCCCTCATCCTGGAGGAGGTGCCGGTGCGCGTGACGGAACAGTCCGCCCTGGCCCTGCACATGGACACGGATGAGGCCAACGCCGCGGGCGCGGGGAAGGACTGCCGCTGCCGCATCGTCGGCCTCTGTGCTCCGTCGTCGTGCTCCACGACGAGCATGTGCTCCGCCGGAACTCCTTCCGGTGCTCCACAGGAGGCCGAGTGCCTGACTCTGCCGGGCAAGCTCATCACGGAGCACGATATACGCGCTTTGAAAGGGAAGTCCGTCAAGTCCCTGTGCATAGGCAAGGGGCAGATCATCACCCCCCTGGCCAAGGATACGGCCAAGTCCATGGGCATCACCCTGACCTACGGAGGATAATGCATGTTTATCGCGAAAGTGATCGGAAACCTGTGGGCGACCCGCAAGGAAGAGACCCTGATCGGGCGCAAACTGATGATCGTTGAGCCGGCGAGGCTGGACGGCACCACCACGGGCGAGCCGCTGGTGGCGGTGGACACCATCGACGCCGGCATCGGCGAGATGGTCATCGTGGCCCAGGGTTCATCTGCCCGCAAAGCCGTCGGCCAGCAGGAGAGCCCGGTGGACGCGGCCATCGTGGCCATCATCGATATCCATGAGGTACAGAAATGAGCGACCTTGATCTGTTGCGCCTTGGCGGCGTGGTGGGCGGCGGCGGCGCGGGTTTTCCCCTGTGGAAAAAACTCTCCACCCCCGCGGATACGCTTTTGATCAACGGCGCGGAGTGTGAGCCCCTGCTCAAGAGCGATCAGTATCTGATGCTCCGGTACGCTTCCGGCCTCACGGAGGCGGCCAGTCGTCTGGCGGGGATCGTAGGCGCGAAGGAGGCCGTGATCTGCCTGAAGGACCACTACGGTCCCCAGATCGCGGCGCTTGATGCCGCTCTGAAGGAAAAGGCCCTGACACCGCCCGTCCGGCTGCATCTTCTGCCCACGGTGTATCCCATCGGGGATGAGCAGGCTCTTTTGCATTCCGCCACGGGCCGCACGGTCGCGCCCGGCGCGCTGCCCGGCTCCGTGGGCTGCACGGTGGTGAGCGTCTCCACGGCTCTCAACGCCCTCCGGGCCCTTTCGGGCAAGCCTGTCACCACCCGTTTCGTCACCGTGGCGGGCGAGGTGAGAAAGCCCGGTGTCTTTAAGGCGCCGGTGGGCACGCCCGTGAGCCTGCTGATCCAGGCGGCGGGAGGCCCCACGGTGCCGGATCACCGCGTCATCCTGGGAGGCCCCATGATGGGCCCTCTCATGCGGGACCGGGATACCGCCGTCACCAAGACTTTGGGCGGTGTTCTGGTGCTCCCTTCGAACCACACCCTGATCCGCCATGCCGAGCTGGATATGGACAAGGCCCGTGTCCGGGCCCGCAGCGCCTGCATCCAGTGCCGCACCTGCACGGATCTGTGCCCGCGCCATCTGCTGGGCCATCCCATCTATCCCCACCTCACCATGCGCGCTTTCGCCGCGGGCAATAAGCTCGAGCCGTCCGCCATGCTGTGCATGGAGTGCGGGGTGTGTGAACTCTACGCGTGCCCCATGGGGCTCAATCCCCGGCGCATCCAGCAGGCTCAGAAGGCGGCCCTGCGGGCGGCGGGGGAAAAGCCTTCTTTCACCCTGGGTGAAGCGCCGGCCCTGGCGGAGTACCATCAGGCGCCTTCGGGCCGCGTGCTGGCGCGCATCGACGCGGCCCGGTATGACATCCCGGTGCCCGAAGCCGCCGTCGAGGTCACCACGCCCGTGGCCGTCATCCCCATGAAGCAGCACATCGGCGCCCCGGCGGTGCCCTGTGTGGCCGTGGGGGACAGGGTGCAGCGCGGCGACACCGTGGGCCGCATGGCGGAAGGCGCTCTGGGCGCGGATGTGCATGCCGGTATCTGCGGCGTCGTGGAGCGGGTGGAAGACGGCCTTGTGGTGATCAGATCGGCCTGACCGGGGAAAGGATTTTTACCATGATCGCATTGGGACTGCTTGAGACCAATTCCATCGCCAGGGGCGTCATCGCGGGGGACGCGATGCTCAAGGCGGCCGAGGTCACCCTGATCAGGGCCGGCGCGGTGTGCCCCGGCAAATACACGGTGGTGATCTACGGCGAGGTGGCGGCGGTGGCCGCTTCCATGGACGCCGGCAAGCGTTTCGCCGGGGAATACCTGGTGGACGACCTGACCATCGCCAGCCTGGATCCCCAGATGGTGCAGGCCATCGGGGGCGGCAACCCGCCCACGACCCTGAACGCCATGGGCGTGATGGAGTTCTACACCATCGCCGCGGCGGTGGTGGCGGGGGACCTGGCCGCCAAGGCCGCGGATGTGCGCCTGATGGAGGTGCGTCTGGGCCTGGGCATCGGCGGCAAATCCTACGTGACGCTGTGCGGGGAGGTGGCCGCGGTCCAGGCCGCCATCGACGCGGGCACCGTGCCCTCCCGGAAGGAAGGCACCCTGGTGTCCACCTGCGTGATCCCGTCCCCGCGGCACGAGATCTTCGAAGCCATGCTGTAAAGCGTGATCATAAACAATAGGAGGGTTTTGGAACGATGAAACAGTACATCTACGGGCATCGCGGCGCGTCCGGTTATGCCCCCGAAAACACCCTGGAAGCTTTCAAGATGGCCGCGGACATGGGCGCGGAAGGCGTGGAGCTGGACGTGCATATCTGCCGCAGCGGTGAACTGGTGGTGGCTCACGACGAGGGGATCGAGCGCGTGTCCGACGGCACCGGCCTCATCAAGGACATGACGCTCAAAGAGCTCAAAGCCCTGCATTTCAACCGCACCCATCCGGAGTATAAAGACGCACGCATCCCCACCCTGCAGGAAGTGTTCCAGCTGCTCAAGCCCACGGGCCTGAAGATCAACTGCGAGCTCAAGAACAGCGTCTTCGATTATCCCCAGCTGGAGGAACGGGTGATCGGCCTGGCCATCCAGGAGGGCATGCTGGACCGGATCCTCTTCTCCTCCTTCAATCATCACAGCATGCTCCGGGTCAAGGCTCTGGACAAAAAGCTGTACTGCGGCCTTCTCTATGAGGCCACTCTGGTGAAGCCCTGGGCCTACGCGGTGGCCCTGGGCATGGACGCCATCCATCCCCATTTCACCGAGGTGCTGGTGCCCGGCGGCTATACCGGGGACGTCCACAAGGCCGGCATCCAGATCAACACCTGGACCGTCAACCGTGAGGAGGACATCGACGCGGTGCTCAAGGCCGGCGCCGATATCCTGATCACCAATTACCCCGACAGGGCCCTGAAGATCCGGGAAGAGGGCCTGAAAAAAGCCGAATAAAAACGAGCCGGGCCCTGCCCGGAAAGCGTCCCGGTCCCGCCGGGGCGCTTTTGTGATGGGATCGTTGACGGGGCCGCTGCCGCCGTGCGTGAGATCTGCTTTTATCCGCAAAACATGATTGACTCTGTGACAGAACTGTGACAGAATATGTGGTATCCTTTTTTTGTCACCGGGGAACACCCGGCCCCACGAAAAAGATACAGGACTTGATGAACTTGTTAAGGAGGATAAGAACATGAAAAAGATCATTGCTGTCATGCTCGTGCTGGTGAGCGTCCTGGGCCTGTTCGGCGGCGCTCTGGCGGCTGAGAAGGTCAAGACCAAGACCATGTATGTGTACACCGAGAACGGCGGCACCCTGAACGTGCGCCGGGATCCCATCGTCAAGAGCAACAACGCGATCGGCGAGCTGCAGTTCGGCCAGAAGGTGACGGTCCTGCTGATCCCGATGGTGAACGCGGACTGGACGGCGATCAAGTATTCCAAGGGCGTGGACGGCGTGGCCTACGTGATGACCCGCTTCCTGACCTCGACCAAGCCCGATCCCGACGCCAAGAAGAAGGCCGATGATCAGGCAAAGCTCAGGAACCTGGAGGAACTCAACCGCCAGATCAGCACCCACAAACCGCTGGACACTTCCCTCGCTCTCACCGTGCGCACCACCCGTACCTCCGGCTGGATCACCTTCCGCATGGGCCCCGGCATCGCGGCGGAGCGGATCACGTCCTTCCCCGACGGGCATCCACTGACGGCCGTGGGTGAGACCAAGGACTGGTACGAGGCCATGGACGCCGAGAGCGGCAGGGTCGGCTACATCCACAAGAACTACGTCAATGTGCTGGGCCCGGTGCAGGAAGAAGCCCCGGCGACAGCGGAAGTCAATGAGAAGGAATCCCTGGGCAAGCTGACCGTGAACGGCGAGTTCGCCCTGCAGTGCAGGCTGCCCGAAGGCTACAGCCTCCAGGTGGTGAACATGAAGAACACCCGCGTCATGGCTTCTGTCCTTCCTGCCGACAATACCAAGCCCGTCATGTACCTGACTATCGCCTACAACGAGATGTATTCCGGCATCGAGCGCATGAACGACATGACCGACGAGCAGATCAAGACCATCGAGGACTCCTTCACCGAGACGGATGACGTGGAGATCAGTTACCGCGAGACGGGCTACGGCACCAAGCTGCTGGTGGTCAAGGAGAAGGAGAACGGCGCGGATTACGTGGATATCTTCACTGTGTACAAGGGCTATGAGATCGAGTTCATCATGACCCCGAACCCCGAAGGGGCCCAGACCACCGAACTGACCGAGGACCAGATCAGGATGTGCGTGGACTTCCTCACCGAAATGGATTTCGTGGAAGCGTAACAGTGTCCCGGGCGCGGACGCGCGCCTGACATAGAAAGAGACGAGCGGTGCTTTGAACGCCGCCCGTCTCTTTTTTATCCGTCATCCGAAACGGACGCGTTATCCCGCTTTTTGTCCCGATCGGGATATGATTGCTATTTTGCCCCGTCTGAAATATAATGGGCGCGGTACCATATCCACCATATCCTTACATCGTCAGGGGGGTCCTTTTATGGCATTGTTCACAGGCAGTATCCGGTCCGCGGCCCTTCAGATGGACACGCTCCTGCAGGTCTTCATGCCCGCGGAGGACAGCCTGGCCCCGGCGGGCACGGAGATGAAGACCGTGATCCTGCTCCACGGCCTCAAGCAGAACGCCGAGAGCTGGACCCGTATGAGCCGGGTGGTCCGCTTCGCCGCCATGACGGGCTTCAACGTGATCGTCCCGGAGGTCCAGAGGAGCTGGTATACCAACATGGCCCAGGGGCTGGCTTACTTCGACTACGTCACGCGGGAGCTGCCGGAGATCTGCGGGAAGATGTTCCGAGTCCCCATGGACGGCGGGCATCTGTACGCCGCGGGATTGTCCATGGGCGGCTACGGCGCCCTGAAATGCGCCCTCACTTATCCGGACCGCTTTGCCGGCGCCATGAGCTACTCCGGCGCGCTTTTGTGCATGGAGGAGATCGACAGTGTGCAGTCGATCGTGTCCCGGGGCGAGATCACCGCCATCCTGGGCCCCGACGCGCGCTGCGCGCCCGATAACAGCCTGACGGATCTTCTGGACACGGCCGCGGCGGCGGGCAGACGGCCCCGGTTGTACGTGGCCTGCGGCACGGAGGATCCCCTGCTGGATCAGAACCGCCGCTTCTGCGTGATGGCACGGGAACGCGCCTTCCCCCTCATCCGGGAGGAATGGGCGGGCGGGCACACCTGGGCCTTCTGGGACCGGGCCTGCGGCCGCAGCTTTGCCTTCATGGCCGGGATGGATCCGGACAAGGTGCTGGAGGAAGCTTGAAAGGGGCTGTTGCACAGCCCCGCGCACGAAAATCTGACGATTTCCGTGCGATCAGACAGAGGTATGAACCCTTCACCGATCCTGCG
>CACZOZ010000103.1:0-3849 GCA_902782865.1 uncultured Eubacteriales bacterium | reverse complement strand
GTCAGTTTTTCCGCCAGGTCCACGTCCGTGATCCCCAGGAGCCTGGCGGGGGAGTCGTCGTGCAGGATGAAGATCTCCCCGTCCGCGCTGAGCTGGATGTCGTTCTCGATGGCGTCGGCACCGGCCTCATACGCTCCCATGGCGGACCTGAGGGTGTTTTCCGCGTACATGGAGGGCATGCCGCGGTGGCCGATGATCATCGGGACCCGGAGCAGGCTCGGCGCGTCGTCCCGGAACAGGCCCAGTACTTTGAGAGCGGCCGCGTAGTCATCCGTCACGATGCCGTTGACCCCCATGGCGCAGCACGCGGCCAGGGACTTTATATCCGGCGGGCACTGCACCCACACCGTGGCCATGAGGGACTGGAGCAGCCTCACGTTCTCCCGTGTGGCCGCCTGGTGGGAAAGGATGATCACCTTCCCGTGGGCGGTGTTCACGTCCGCGATCATTTTGAGCAGCGTTTCCCGGTCCGTTTTCTCCACGGCGGTACAGTCCAGCATGCCCCGGACATGGGTCAGGTCCGCCACATCCCTTACAAGATCCCTGTTCTCCGGGCCGGATACCACGAAGCAGTCCTGCAGCGGCCCTTTGTCCAGGTATTTTTTGAGACCCGCGGCGGCCGCCGCGTCCCGGATACAGAAGGCGGGGATCATGGTGGGAGCGGTGGCCCTGACGTAGGCGTCCAGATCGTCACTGATCAGGCCGCCGTCCCGGTCATAGACCTTCAGGCCGCTGTCCAGCCACACGAAAGCGGAGGCGGGCCGAGCGTTTTCCCCGGCGGTCCCGATCACGTCCGGGCCGGCGCGCCAGGCGACGGTGGCCGCCAGGGGCCAGGACGAATCCGGCTCGTACACTTTGGAATAGGGCAGGGGCTGCTTGGGGCGGGGCTGGAGCAGGCTCACGATGACGATGGCTGCCAACAGCAGCGCCCAGATCAGTCTTTTCCTTTTCACAGGCCCCTCCTCTCCGGCGGACGGCATTTGATCCGGCATCTTCTCTCTTGCTCTGATTTTACCAGAAATCGGGAACTGTTCAAGCCCTTTGTGTCCGTCCGCCGCGTTCGGGATCATCCCGTACACAAAAAAATCTTCCGGCTGCGGAAGGGATTTGTTATAATGATCGTTGTAATAACGCATCACGCTAAGGAGGGACCCGAAATGAACAAGAAGTTGATGACGGTATCGATATTTCTGACGCTCTGCCTGCTCCTGAGCCTTACCGGCGCCGGGGCGGAGACGCGTCAGGGCACGATCGCCCTGGAGGGGATGGAGGAGCCCATCGAGGAAACACTGTACGAGAGCCCCGAGGGATTTTCCTTCTGGTACGTGGCGGACAGCTTTGAGGCGTATCAGGGCGAAGCCGGCGACATCGAGGGCACGGTGGTGGCCTCGCTGTATACGGACGACTTCATGATCCTGTCCGTGATCCCGGAAGAGGAAGCCGAGGAATACGCCGAGGGTATGGACGAGAGCATCGCCGATCTGGCCGCTTCCCCGCGTGTCCAGGCGGACGTGTACGAGGAGCTGGAAAACGGCCGGTACACTTTCCTCACCCTGATCGCCGAGGAAGGGCAGTACCTCATCGCGATGGGCGAGTGCTCCCTGGAAGCGGCCGAAGGCAACGGCAAGTATTTTAGGAAGGTGCTGGACAGCGTCACCTTCTCCGGCGGCTGCCTGATCCGCGCACAGTGGGGGAGCGAGGAGACCGATGAGGACGGGCTCGCTCAGGTGATCCTGACGGCGAAGGAGCCGGTCAGGGACGTGACGCTCCTGACCCTCGAATGGGGGGACGATTTTTCCGTCACCTGGGAAGAGGACGTGCCCGTGGGCGATATCGGCACGGATGATCTGGTGTTCGTGGAGATGGAGTTCATCGGCGACATGCCCGGCAACGGCATCATGTACACGGACAGCGAGGGCGTCACCCATGCCTACGCCCTGGACATCAGCGGCGAGGACGGCTCCCTGATCCTGTGGGATCTGGAGGAGATGTGAGGCTCGTCCCCGCGGGGCCGATTGTTTTTTGACTGTTCCTTCCCTTGACAAAAGGGATATCCCGGCATAAAATGCCGTCATTCCAACAAGGCGCGAGGGTGTGCTGACTGCACCCGGCGCCTTTTTTGTTGGCCATTTTCGGTGAAGGGAAGGGATCGGATATGACGTACTCCCCCGCGAACACGATCTGGGTGCTTCTGGGCGCCGCGCTGGTCTTCTTTATGCAGGCGGGCTTTGCCATGTGTGAAGCCGGCTTCACCCGGGCCAAGAACACCGGGAACATCCTGATGAAAAACCTGATGGACTTTTGCATCGGCACGCCGCTGTACTGGCTGTTCGGGTACGGCATCATGTTCGGCGCGGGCTCGGCACTGTTCGGCTGGATCGATCCGTTCATCATGAAGGACTACAGCCACGTCCTTCCCGCCGGGGTGCCGCTCTGGGCTTTCGCCGTTTTCCAGACGGTGTTCTGCGCCACGTCCGCCACCATCGTGTCCGGCGCCATGGCGGAACGCACGCGGTTTTCCGCCTACTGCCTGTACTCCGCCGCGATCTCCCTGTTCATCTATCCCGTTTCCGGGCACTGGATCTGGGGCGGCGGCTGGCTGGCGGCGCTGGGTTTCCACGATTTCGCGGGCTCGACCGCCGTGCATATGGTGGGCGGTGTGTGCGCCCTGATCGGGGCGAAGATCCTGGGGCCCCGGGTGGGCAAATATGATAAGGACGGGAATCCCCGGGCCATCCTGGGGCACAATCTGTCCATCGCGGCGCTGGGCGTGTTCATCCTGTGGTTCTGCTGGTTCGGCTTCAACGGCGCGTCCACCGTGGGCATGGACAGCGACGAAATGATCACCTCCGCGGGCCGGGTGTTTTTCAACACCAATCTGGCCGCCGCGCTGGCCACCCTGGCCGCCATGATCTATACCTGGCTGCGCTACGGCAAGCCCGATGTTTCCATGACCTTCAACGCTTCCCTGGCAGGCCTGGTGGGCATCACGGCGGGGTGCGACGCGGTGGACCCCTTCGGAGCCGCGGTGATCGGCATCATCTGCGGGCTCGCGGTGATCCTGTCGGTGGAGTTTTTCGATAAAGTCGTCAGGATCGACGATCCCGTGGGCGCCATCTCCGTGCACGGTGTGTGCGGCGCGCTGGGCACCGTGCTGACCGGCCTGTTCGCTGACGGCGTATCCACCATGAAGGGCGTTTTCTACGGCGGAGGCTTCAAATTCATGGGCATCCAGCTGCTGGGCGTGGGCAGCACCGTCGCCTGGACAGCGGCGGTGATCACCCTGGTTTTCGTCCTCATCAAAAAGACCGTCGGCCTGCGCGCGGACGCCGCGGATGAGGTGATGGGCCTCGACCGGTCGGAGCACGGCCTGGTCACCGCCTATTCCGGCTTCTCCATCCTGCCGGACAGCGGCCCGGAGGGAGCGGAGATCGTGCCCGTGCCCGCGGCGGCCGATACACAGATCGTGCCCCGCGGGGCGAAGGAGAAGGCGCCCGACATGCCCGTCTATACCCGGGTGCAGATCATCTGCCGGCCTTCCAGCCTGGAGAGCCTGAAAAAGGCCATGAACCGGATCGGCATCACCGGCATGACCGTCACGAACGTCATGGGTTACGGCCTGCAGAAGGGCAAGCCGGAATACTACCGCGGCACGCCCGTGGAAGTGACCCTGCTGCCGAAGGTCCAGGTGGACATCGTGGTCAGCAAGGTGCCCGTGCGGCAGGTGATCGATACGGCCCGCGCCGTGCTCCACACCGGGCATATCGGCGACGGGAAGATCTTCGTGCAGGATGTGGAGAATGTGGTGCGGGTCCGTACCGGCGAGGAAGGCTGGGACGCCCTGCAGGC
>CACZOZ010000102.1:0-3787 GCA_902782865.1 uncultured Eubacteriales bacterium | reverse complement strand
TCTGGCATGACGCCGCGGACTTCTACGATCCGGACATGAGGAATTTCTGCGGCCCCTATTCCCGCAACTATGAGATGGACATGCGGGCGCACACCGCCTTTTACGCCCTGATGTATCTGGGCCTCGGGGCGGAAAGGTTCCCCTGGCATCCGGTGTCCGAGGAGAGCGTCTGCGATCCCCTGCTGGCGCTGGGACAGGTCACCGTCCCGGAGGATGTGATCCCGCTGCTCACCGGGCCCTGCGTGCCCAGGACCCTCCGGCGGAGCTTCCGGGAACTGAGCGAGCGGGGGGATCCCGCCTGCCGCCATGCCCTGTGCACCGCCGAGGCCCGGATCACGCCCACCCTGATGGCGGGCGTCCTCTCGGGCTCGGAGAATCCCAGCCATCAGCTGCACCCCCTGACGGTCTTCTGGCGCGCGGGGGAGGGCATCGGCACCATCCGGCTGCAGCGCTCCCTGCCGGACGGCACGATGGATCATCTCCACACCGTCCTTTTCGACGGCCGCTTTCGGGACGGGAGGATGGACATGCGCGTGGACAACCGCGCGGGGCGGGACGTGGACATTTTCTTTGAGATATCCTGCCCGGGCCTGACGGAGAAAAGCTTTTGCCCGGAGACTTGGGAGCTCCCGGGGCTCACGGTCCGCCTGCGGTCGGAGGCGCCCGGTCCCGAGGTCCGGCGGGTGGATGAAAACACCGTCCGGGTCATCTATCCCAGCCGGACTTTCAGCCCCGGGAGCCTGAGCATGCGTTTCCTGATCGATCTTGTACAGAAGGCGCCCGAAACGTTCCCTCAGAGCCCGTGATGCTTTTTTCGATCTGATCCGGAGGATAATGGATATGAGATCAAAACGTTTGCAGGAGATGGAAGCCTTTCTCATCCGTCAGGGCTCCGTGACCATGGAAGAGATCAGGGCGCGTTTCGGCGTTTCCATGAACACGGTCAGGCGGGACGCGGCGATGCTCGTCGCCGCCGGGGCCGCGGAAAAGGTGTACGGCGGGCTGAAAGCCACGAGAAACGCTTCCATCCTGGTGCCCTATGAGAGCCGGCTGAAGTCCCTGGGGGATGTGAAACACGCCATCGGGGTGTGCGCCGCCCGTCTGGTCCGGGACGGTGATACCGTTTTCATCGATTCCGGCACCACCACGGTCCATCTGATCGATGAGCTCCGGGACCGGTCCGTCACCGTGATCACCAACAATGTGGAGGTGGAGATGCGTGCCCTGCAATTGCCCAATATCCGCCTCATCATGGTGCCCGGGGAGCTCCACCGCAAGACGCGCTCCATCACCGGGGAGGATTCCGCCCGGTATTTGAGCCGTTACAACACCAACTTCGCCTTCATGGCGGCCACCGGCGTATCCCAGGCCGGCGGCGTCACCAACTCCAGCCCCATGGAATACGAGATCAAGCGGGAAGCCGTGGCCCACACGGAGCACGCGGTCCTTCTGGTGACGGGGAGCAAATTCAGCGTGACCAGCCTGCTGACCTACGCGCCGCTCGACCGCTTCGGCACCGTCATCACAGATAAAAGCGCCCCGCCCGAATGGGTGGAGCGCATGACATCGCAGGGGATCGACGTCCGGATCGCGGATGAGTGATCCCTCCGGGGAAACTCTTTCAGTTTTCGTTTTCCAGCCTGTGGATCAGCGCGGCCAGTTCCTTTGGCTCACAGATCCGGTAGGTGGGCACGTCTTCGGGCTCTTCCGGCTCAAAGGACCGGCGTTTTGACCAGGTCAGGAGCGCGGTCCTGATCCCGAAGCGGTTCCCGCCCCGGATGTCGCGTTTTACGTTGTTGCCGATCATCAGGATCCGGCTCTTGTCCGCGTCGGTGAGCCCCAGGGCGTCCATCGCCGCGCGGAACATGGCGGGGTCCGGCTTGTCCGCTCCCACCAGTTCCGATACGATCCACGCGTCGAAGATCCCGGTCAGGCCGTGCTGCCGCATCATGTTTTTGAACGATGCGTCCAGCCCGTCCGCCACCATGGCGATCCTGAAGCCTTCCTCATGCAGGCGCAGATACGTTTCCCGGGCGCCGGGGATGCATTCCGCCCGCTGCACGATATCCTCTCCGTTCCTCTCCTCGGTGCCTTCGTCGATGATGGTGTCCCCGATGTCCGTGAAGAGGATCATTTTTTTCTCTTTCTTTTCCACTGTCCCGTCCTCCCGTGCTCTCGCGGGCCTGTGCAGGATGCCCGGTCATACAGATATCATACCATATCCGCCGCGGGTTTTAAAGACGGACGCCGGCGGGGAAGGAGAGAAACGATGAAATACCCGTGGATCGACGAGTATCTGATGGGAAAGCGCGGCGTGACGAAGGATCTGCAGCCGGACTGGAACTGGATCCGCTACCATATCGGCGGAAAAATGTTCGCCGCCGTCCTGCTGGACAGGTCCGGCCGCCCTTACTATATCAATTTCAAGCTGGATCCCCTCGAGGGGGAGCTGGCGCGAAAAACGTATCCGTCCGTGATCCCCGGGTACTACAGCGACAAGAGGCACTGGAATTCCCTGGATCCCGACGGGGACGTGCCCGATGAAGTCGTGAAGGCCTGGCTGGACCGCTCCCTGCAGCTGGTCTTCGACGGCCTGACCAAACGCATGCAGCGTCAGATCCTGGAGCTCCCTTGACAGGGCCCGCGCTCCCCGCATAAAATGGAAGCGCGTCAAACACCGTTTCACAGATCAGCCCGGCTTGCCGGAAAGGAGGATACCGATGTTCAGGAAGCTGACCGCGCTTTTGCTCGCTTTTTCGCTGCTGGTCCCGTTTGCCTGCGCTCTCACCGAGGAGGACGGGGGCGTTTATGCGCTCATGACCATCCCGTATGAGCTTTTCTACGAGGCGGAAACTACGGGCGGCAGTTATGACTCCGTCTCCTCCGCCACCCGCGTGATGCCCCTTAAAATGGACCGGGCCGGCGGATCCTTCCATTTCATGTCCGACGGCCGGGAGATCACCGGCGTGATCTGGCCCGTGCGCGCCGAGAGCGAGGAAGCGCTCGCTGCGGTCGGCACTCCGGTCACCGACGACACCCGCGTTACCGTCACCGTGAACGAGGGCGGCAAAGCCGTGACGACCACCTATACGGGCAGGGACGCGCTGTTCGAATCCTTTCCCTTCTCCTATTACATCCTCAGCGAGAAGCCGGCCGTGTACAAGGACCTCCTGGCGGACTCGTCCTTCGGCCCCGTGCGGGGGCCCGTCGCTCACGTGGACGGCACGGTGAAGATCGTTCCCGATCCCTACGCCCAGGTGTGCGTCAGCGTGGAGGGCGTGGATGACGCCCTGAAGGATCTGGAGGTCAACGCCGTGGTGCTGGAGGCGGAGGACGGCACCCGGGTGGGCATGAAGCACGTGGAAAACATCTGGCTCAGGACCCTCGCCGGGTTCGATTTCGATTCGGAAGCGTACGCGCTCCTCAAAGGCAAGGCCCTCAAAAGCGTTGAATTCTACACCGTCGAGGCGGTGTTCTCGGTGTCCGCCGGGGACGGGGCGAGGATCGACTGAGCCGGGGAGCGGCCCAGAACGTGAAGATCCCCCGGTACGGCTCTGAAACGGGCTGTGCCGGGGGATCTTTGACGCTTCGGCGATCCGCTTTTCGCTGCGGGCGGAGAGGATACCGCCCTGAAGGCCTTTATCCTCCCTGACGGGCCCCGGTGTCAGGTGCGTCACCGTTCACTTTCTTCCGGTTTTGTTGATCGAACGCCGGTGCATGGCGATGTTCATCATCATCTCGTTTTTCTTTTGTTTGCTCCAGCTGTTCTCTTTTTTGAGCCTAAGAT
>CACZOZ010000101.1:0-3199 GCA_902782865.1 uncultured Eubacteriales bacterium | reverse complement strand
GTGGCCGTGCACGCCCTGATCGACGCCATCCTGGGCGCGGCCGCCCTGGGCGATATCGGGCGGCATTTCCCGGACAGCGACGAAAAGTACCGGGGCATCTCGTCCCTGAAGCTGCTGCAACACGTGATGAACCTGATCCGGGAAAAGGGCTTTGCCCTGTGCCACGCGGACATCACCGTCACCTGCCAGCGGCCGAAACTCAAGGATCATATCGAGGAGATGCGGAAAAACCTGGCCGCCACCATGGGCGTGAGCGTGGAGCGGGTGTCCGTCAAGGCCACCACCAGCGAGGGCCTGGGCTATGAGGGCCGGGGCGAGGGCATCAGCGCCATGAGCGCCGCGACCCTGATGAAACGCTGAGAGACCAAAGACAACTTGAACATAAAGGAGAGGAGAACGCTATGCTTTACGACAACAGGATCTGGGTGGGCACCTCCCCCGAGGGAGCCGTTTCCCTGCTGCCTTCCATGGCCAACCGCCACGGCCTCATTTCCGGCGCCACCGGTACCGGCAAGACCGTGACGCTCCAGGTGCTGGCGGAGGGCTTTTCCTCCATCGGCGTGCCGGTATTCCTGGCGGACGTCAAGGGGGACCTGGGCGGGCTGTGCCGTCCCGGAGAAAACAGCGAGAAGATCGCGGGCCGGCTGCAAAAATGCGGCTTCAACGCTTCCTTCCCCTTCCGGGGCTCCCCCGTGGTGTTCTGGGACGTGTACGGAGAGAAAGGTCATCCCATCCGCGCCACGGTGAGCCAGATGGGCCCGCTGCTGTTCTCCCGCCTGCTGCAGCTCAATGATGTGCAGAGCGGCATCATGTACCTGATCTTCAAGATCGCCGACGCCGAGGGGCTGCTGTTGATCGACCTTAAGGACGTCAAGGCCATGCTGACCTACGTGGGCGAGAACGCGTCCAAATACACGTTGGAATACGGCAATATCTCCAAGGCGTCCATCGGCGCCATCCAGAGGAGCATCGCGGTGCTGGAAGATCAGGGCGGAGACAAGTTCTTCGGTGAGCCCGCCCTGGACATCATCGACTGGATGACCCAGGACGACGAGGGCCGCGGCTGCGTCAATGTGCTGGCCGCCGACAGGCTCTACCGCAATCCCGTCATGTATTCCACTTTCCTTTTGTGGATGCTGGGCCAGCTCTATGACATCCTGCCGGAAGTGGGCGACCGGGAGAAGCCCCAGATGGTGTTCTTCTTCGACGAGGCGCACCTCTTGTTCAGCGACTGCTCCAAGACGCTTCTGGACCGGGTGGAGCAGACCGTCAAGCTGATCCGCTCCAAGGGCGTGGGCGTCTATTTCATCACCCAGAACCCCACCGACATCTCCACCGGTGTATTGAGTCAGCTGAGCAACCGTGTGCAGCATGCCCTGAGGGCCTACACTCCCCAGGAGCAGAAGGTGGTCAAGGCTGTGGCCCAGACCTTCCGGGTCAATCCCTCCTTCGATACCGAGAAAGCCCTCACCGAGCTCAAGACCGGCGAAGCGCTATTGAGCTTCCTGCAGGAGGACGGCTCCCCCATGCCGGCTCAGAAAGCCATCATCCTGCCGCCCCAGGGCGCCATCGGCACGATCTCCGACGAGATGCGCGCCACCTGGATCAAGACCGACGCCGTGGGCGACAAATACGACGTGGCCTATGACCGGGACAGCGCCTATGAGTACCTCGCGGGCCTGATGGCCCAGAGAGAGCAGGCCGCGCCCGTCGTGGTGGAAAGCGGCATCGATATGCCCCAGCCCACGCAGAACATGCCGGTGATCTTCAAGGTGTTCGATCCCGCCACCGGGACCTATGTGGAGCGCGAGGCCGTGCTGCCCCAGGCGCCCGCCATGCCCTATCAGGCGCCCGCGTCCGTGACGCAGCCGGCGCAGCCTGCCGTGCAGCAGGCGAAGCCCACCGTGCTCCAGGGGCTTTCCCAGATCCTGACCGGCAAGCCCGCCGTCCAGGAAGAAAAGCCGGTGAAGACCGCACAGAAGACCACCGTGCAGAAGAGTTTCGGCAACCAGCTGCTGGAAAGCTTCACCAAGTCCGCCACCAACAGCGCCGGGCGCACCCTGGGAAGCCAGCTCACAAGGTCCCTTCTCGGCACCCTGGGCCTGACCGGCAGCACACGCAAAAAGACCACCAAGCGCTGATAAAAATCACCAATATTTTATATACGGGAGGACAGCCATATGAAGAGAAGAATCGGTATCCTGACCGCGGGCGGGGACTGCCCGGGCCTGAACGCCGCTATCCGCGGCGTGGCGAGAGCCGCCTATGAGATGTTCGACGAGACGGAGATCGTCGGTTTCCACGACGGTTACCGCGGCCTGATCGAAGGCGACTATCAGGAGATGAAGCGCAGCCAGTTCTCCGGCATCCTCACCCTGGGCGGCACCATCCTGGGCACCAGCCGCACCCCCTTCAGGAACATGCGGGTCATCGAGGATGACAAGGTGGACAAGGTAGCCGCCATGAAAGAGACCTATGACCGGCTTGGGCTGGACTGCCTGGTGACCCTGGGCGGCAACGGCACCCACAAGACCGCCAACCTGCTCAGCCAGGAAGGGCTCAACGTGATCGGCCTGCCCAAGACCATCGACAACGATATCTACGGCACGGACTTCACCTTCGGTTTCCACACCGCCGTGGATATCGCCACCGACGTGATCGACCGCATCCACACCACCGCCGCGAGCCACGGCCGCTGCATGGTGATCGAGATCATGGGCAACAAGGCCGGCTGGCTCACCCTCTATTCCGGCCTGGCCGGCGGCGCCGATGTGGTGCTGCTGCCCGAGATCCCCTATGATATCGAGAAAGTGGCCCTGACCGTCGAAAAGCGCGCCAAGGGCAAGAAGCCCTTCTCCATCATCGCCGTCGCGGAAGGCGCCATGGACAAGAAGGAAGCCAAGATGAAGCGCAAGGACCGGGATGCCGCCCGCAAAGAGAGCGGCTTTTCCGGCATCGCCAACCGGCTCGCCGGGCAGCTGAGCGAACTGGTGGGCGTTGAAGCCAGGGCCGTGAACCCCGGGCACATGCAGCGCGGCGGCTCCCCCAGCGCCTATGACCGGGTGCTGTCCACCCAGTTCGGCGTGCACGCGGCCGAGCTGATCCGGGACAAGGAATACGGCAACACCGTGGCCCTGTCCGGCAACCAGGTGATCCACAACAAGCTGAGCGATATCGCCGGCGTGCCCAAGCTGGTGCC
>CACZOZ010000100.1:0-3050 GCA_902782865.1 uncultured Eubacteriales bacterium | reverse complement strand
TGAACCTCTACATGAACATCGTGTTCAGCGACCTGGTCACCGAGCGCACCTTCTGGCTCTCATTGTTCAACTTCATCATGAACATCACCATCTCCCTGCTGCTGCTTCTGTGCCAGTACGCCATGGTGCGGGAAGGCCGGATGCGCACTCAGCTGCAGATCGCCGATCTGCTGCGGGTCCAGGCCCGGGAGCACTACCGCGTCAGCAAAGAGAACGTGGAAGCCATCAGCATGAAGTGCCACGACCTGAAGCACCTGCTGCTGGCCCTCCGGGGCGTCATCGATCCGGGCGAGTACGACAGCATGATGGAGACCATCGACAGCTACGGCGCGGAAGTCAAGACCAACAACGAGGTGCTGGACGTGGTCTTCCAGGAGAAGAATTTCCAGTGCCGGAAAAAAGGGATCCAGTTCACCTGCATCATCGACGGCACCGCCGTGGACTTCATGGGCACCACGGATCAGTACATCCTTTTCGGCAACCTGCTGGACAACGCCATCGAGGCTGTGAGCCAGCTGCCGGAGGGGGAGGTGAAGAACATCCAGGTCACCGTCCGCCGGGACAAGGGCTTCGTGGTGATCACCACCGAGAACGGCTACGCGGGGCAGGTCCAGTGGGTGGACGGCCGCCTGAGCACCTCGAAAAAAGACAAACAGAACCACGGCTACGGCATCCTGAGCATCGAAAAGATCGTCCATAAATACGGCGGACGCTACTCGATCGATACTGATGACCAGATCTTTACCATGAACATCGTGCTGCCGGCGAACCAGCCCCCGAAGCAGTGACAGGGGACCTGCCGGAGCCGTTTCCCCGAACACCCCTGCCCCCGCCGCCCGGCGGGGCTTTTTGTTGCGGCAAAGGACCCGCACGCGATCCGACTTGACACAGAGCCCGGTCCCATGTATCATCGGGCCAATGAACACCGGATCTGCCGCGCGGAGGAAAAACCGATGACAGAACTTCAAAAGATCACGCAGGACAATTTTCTCGACGCCTTCGCCCTGCGCCTGGCGCCCGGGCAGGAGGAGTACGTGTCCCACCCGGTGCGCAGCCTCGCCCAGGCCTATGTGTACCGGGATCAGTGCCAGCCCTTCGGCATTTACGCGGACGGGAAAATGGTGGGTTACGTGATGGTGATCTACGACCGGGACATACCCGAGTACGACATCTGGCACATGATGATCGACGAAAGGGAGCAGGGAAAAGGATACGGCGGCGGGGCCCTGGACAGGGTGATCGGATACATCCGCAGTAAGCCCTTCGGCGATACGGACAGGATCGCCCTCACCTGCCATAAGGACAACACGGCCGCGAGGAAGCTGTATGAGAGCCGGGGCTTTGCCCCCACCGGGAACATGGACGGGGACGAGATCGAGCTCATGATGACCATCGGTCAGGCAAAAGGAGCGGAAAAATGAAAAGGGTTGTTTTGAAGATGGCGGCCATCCTGATCACGGTGATCATGCTCACGGGCTGCGGCGCGTCCGCCGATCAAAGCCTGCGGGAGGATCAGGACAACTTTTTCGCGAATACGGACCCAAAGTATGAAAAGCTGATCAGCCGGGTGGAAAAGGCCTCCCACAGCAACAGTTACGCCGGCTCGATCCTGATCGCCGCGGATGATGAGATCATCCTCTACGGCGGGCCCAAGTCCCTCACCCGGGACGGTCTCCCCGCGGACGAGCACACCACCTACGATATCGGCTCCTGCTCCAAGCTCTTCACGGCGGCGGCCGTCTTTCTCCTGATCGAAAACGGGAAGCTCTCCCTTGACGACACCCTCGACCGGTTCTTCCCGGGATACCCCCAAGGGCGGGCAGATCACGATATGGCACCTGATGCACATGCAGTCCGGCATCCCGGATTACGTGAACGATCCGGCAGGCTTCTGGGTAAAAGTGGATGAGAGGGGCATGGAAGAGTTCCTGCGGCGCTCCTACCGGGATGAGGTGTCCGATGAGGAATTCCTTGACAGCCTGTACGCCGCGCCGCTCGTTTTCGAGCCGGGCAGTGAGCAGAGCTATTCCAACACCAATTACCATCTCCTGGCCCTGATCATCGAACAGGTCACGGGCATGAGCTTAAGCAGCTGGCTGAAAGAAAATGTCTTCGACCCCTGCGGGCTTGAGCACACCACCGCCATGATCGCGGGCAACGAGACCAGCGTGCCCAAAGTGTACGGGGATCTCCTGACGGCCGGCATCGTGGATGAGAACGGCTACACCCTGGCGCCCGGCTTTGAGCGGGGCGCCGGCGGGATCCACACCTGCCTGACGGACCTGTGGGCCTTCGACCGGGCGCTGCTGAACGGGGAGGTGGTGAGCTCTGCGTCCCTTGAAGAGATGAAAAGCTTCGACAAGGACTACGGCTGCGGCCTGTACCCGTACACCGGGACCGCTTACGGGCATTCCGGACGGGACGGCACCTACACCACCGAGAACGTCATCATCGAAACGGAGACCTTCGGCAGGATCTACTTCATCGCTTCCACCCCCACCGACGCGGTCACCTACGGGCTGAGCGCCGTCATGCGCGCCGTTTTCTCGGTGTTCAGCCTGTTCTGACGCGGGTACAGGGCATCCCCGTCACCGAGACAAAAAAGACCGCCGCCTCCCTTTCATCAGGGAAGCGGCGGCCTTTTCGGGTGCGGTGAGCTTTCCGGAAATATACCGGCGGTCCCTGACCGGATGGCATTTGAATTTTACACCAAAATCATCTATAATCTGACAGAGAGACATTTGACCTGTGCCCGATGGGCGACGGACCTTACAACTTCCCGCGCGGGCGGAAGAACACGGAACGACACACCGTGTTTTAAGGAGATGACGGGGATGGTGTTTCAGCATTTCGGGAATGAAAACGCCCCCAAAGTGATGCTGCTGCACGGCGGCGGCCTCAACTGGTGGAACTACCGGGAGGAAGCGTTCCTCCTGGCGGACACGTACCACGTGATCCTGCCGGTAATTGACGGGCACGCGGGGAGCGATCGACGATTCACCGCCATCGGAGACAACGCGGACGCGCTGATCCGTTTCATCGACGACAGC
>CACZOZ010000099.1:0-5841 GCA_902782865.1 uncultured Eubacteriales bacterium | reverse complement strand
GTGGACGTGCTGAGCGTCAACATGTACCCGGGATGGTACCGGGACGAGAGCACCTCGGAGGCGCTCAAACGCAAAAAACAGGAGATCGCGGAGCACGGCGGGCAGGGCAAGCCCCTCATCATCAGTGAGATCGGGGCCGGGGCCGTTTTCGGGTATCACGATCCCTTCGGCGAGTCCAAATGGTCCGAGGAACGCCAGAGCGCCATCCTGGAGGAACAGCTCCGGGCGGTGCTGAGCGACCCGGACGTGAGCGGCGTGTTCGTCTGGCAGTTCGCCGACTGCCGGGTGGACGACAAGTGGGCCATGATGCGCCCCCGCACCTATAATAACAAGGGCGTGGTGGACGAGTACCGGCGCCCCAAGAACGCCTACTGGACCGTGAAGTCCCTGTTCCGGGGATGACATTTATGGTCGAAACTGCGCGATATCTGTCACAAAATGAGCGGAAACGGGCAGAGGAGCGCTCTATAATGGGATCATCAAAGCGATCATAGATGGATGGGGGAGAGGATATGTTCGACTATCGCACCGGCGGCTTCACCCTTCCCGGAGAAGCGGGCTATGAGGATCTGACATTGAAAATGGCGGAAAAATGGGGCGCGGACGTGATCCGTGATTCTGACGGCACCAAACTGTCCCCCCGCATCGCCTCCTCCGGCTACCGGATCTATTCCACGATCTGCATCATCCGGCAGCACAACGCCTTCGCCGAAAAGCATCCCGGCGCCCAGCAGCAGACCTTCCTGTGCTCCGACAGCGTTCCAGCCGTGGGGGACACCCTTGAGATCCGTCCCCTGGACGGCTTTTTCGACGAGCAGTTCAGCCTCAATGACACGCCCGCGGCCATGAAGTACTGGCAGGTGTGGGACAGGACTTCGGGGCGCCTCCTGGATCCGTCGGAGTGGGAGTACGCCGACGGGACCGTTCTGGTGCGCGGCTGCGTGCCCTTCCACCGGTATTCGGTCTCCTTCCTGGCCTGGCGCATCTGGGAAGAGATCAACATGTACAACCACACCACCAACCACTGGACCAGCGAGCACCTGCGCCAGCTGGATCCGCGGGACCCGGAGGCCTGGGAGTACCTCAAAAACTGGCTCCGGGACTGGTGCGAGTCCAATCCGGAGACCAATGTGGTGCGGCTCACCTCCCTGTTCTACAATTTCGTGTGGATCTTCGGCAGCGATCTTAAGCGCCGCACCCGCTTCGTGGACTGGGCCAGCTACGATTTCACCGTGAGCCCCGCGGCCCTGGAGGCCTTTGAGAAGGAGTACGGCTACGCCCTCACCGCGGAGGACTTCATCAACCGGGGCCGCCTGCAGGCCACCCACCGGCCGCCCACGCCCCACAAACGGGATTACATGGATTTCATCCAGCGCTTCGTCGCCGAAAAGGCCCGGGAGCTGGTGGACATCATCCACGCTTACGGCAAGGAAGCCTACGTCTTCTATGACGACAGCTGGGTGGGCATGGAGCCCTACGGGAAATACTTTTCCTCCGTCGGGTTCGACGGCCTGATCAAGTGCGTGTTCTCCGGCTTCGAGTGCCGCCTGTGCGCCGGCGCCCATGTGCCGGTCCATGAGCTGCGCTTCCATCCCTACCTGTTCCCGGTGGGCCTGGGCGGGGCTCCCACCTTCATGGAGGGCGGGCATCCGGAAAAGGACGCCGTGGACTACTGGCTCCATGTGCGCCGGGCCCTGGCCCGCCAGTGCGTGGACCGCATCGGCCTGGGGGGATATCTCCACCTCACCGTGGGGCAGGACGCCTTCAACGACGCTATCGAGCAGATGGCGGTCACCTTCCGGCGCTTTAAGGCCCTGCAGGCAAAAGGCGCGCCTTCGGAGCTGCCCGTCACCGTGGCCGTGCTGCACGCCTGGGGCGGTCTTCGGTCCTGGACGCTGTCCGGGCATTTCCATGAGACGGATCATAACCCCCTCATCCATATCAACGAGGCCCTGTCGGGCCTGCCGGTGAAGGTGAAGTTCATCAGCTTCGACGATGTTTTGAACGGTGCCCTCAAGGATACGGACGTGCTGATCAGCGCGGGCTTCGAGGGCGACGCGTGGAGCGGCGGGGATGCCTGGCGCTCCCCGGAGGTGGTCACGGAGGTCACCCGGTTCGTGTATGAGGGCGGGAGCTTCATCGGCGTGTGCGAACCCACCGCCGTCCCGGGCGGCGACACCCGCTTCGCCCTGGCTCATGTGCTGGGCGTGGACGCGGACCGGGGAGAGTACGCCTGCCGGATGCCCTGGGCCTTCGATACGGACAGGGACGCGCCTTTCATGATCGCGGACGAGGCCCTGGGGACGACACCGGGCATCCGCGTCACCGGGCCGGATACCCGCGTGTACAGGGCCGATGGCACAACGCCCACCCTGACGGAACATTCTTTCGGCAAAGGGAAGGCCGTGTATATGGGCGGCTTCACCTACAGCCCCCGGGCGGCCAGGATGCTCCTGGAGATGCTGATCTGTTTGACGAAAGTCGACGGCGCCGCCGCCGGCCTGACGGACGACCCCCTCACGGAGTGCGCCGTCTATCCCGCCGCCGGTTCGATCGTGGTCATGAACAACGCTCCCGAAGCGAAAGATGTGACGGTGTCCCTGCCCAATGGGAAAGTCCCCGTTCGTCTGGAGGGGTATAAGACCGTGTTCCTCCCGCTGCCGTAAGGCCGGATGGATCGGGTTTATGGTCGTTTTTGCACAGTATCCACCTGAAAAGTACCGGTTTTGACCGCTTTTGTTGTGTATAATAAAACTGTTGATAAGTGAAAACAGTTAAGGAGGGGAGAAAATGTCGGTGACCGCGCGTGCGCCAAAGGCCGGGAAGCGTTCTTTCGGCAGCTATATGGCCCGGTACTGGCCGCTGTACACCATGCTGGCCCTGCCGATGGCCTTCTGCCTGCTGTTCAAGTACTGGCCCATGACCGGCCTGGTGATGGCGTTCAAGAACTTCAAAATGATGCGGGGCATCTGGGGCAGCGACTGGAACGGCTTCAAGAATTTCGAGTACCTGTTCAGCCGCAGCGAGTCCGTCACCGTTATCCTGCAGACCCTCAAACTGAACCTTATGGACCTGCTCTTCGGCTTCACGATGCCGATCATCCTGTCCATCATGCTCAATGAGGTGCGGTCCAAGTCCTTCAAGCGGATCACTCAGACCGTGATCTACCTGCCCCACTTCCTGTCCTGGGTCATCATCGCGTCCCTGTTCATCATGCTGCTGCGCACCGAGACCGGCATGGTCAATATCATGATCGCCGGCGCCGGGGGCAAAAAGATCCCCTTCCTGGAGGACGATCTGCTCTGGCAGGTGGTCTACATCTTCATCGGCGTGTGGCAGTCCATGGGCTGGGGCACCATCATCTACCTGGCGGCCATCACCGGCATCTCCGCCGAACTGTACGAGGCGGCCACGGTGGACGGCGCGGGCCGCTTCGCCAAGATCTGGCACATCACCCTGCCCGGCATCCGCGGCACCATCGTCACCCTGCTCATCATGAACTTAGGGCGCATCCTGGGTTCCTCCTTCGAGCGGGTCAACTCCCTGAGCAACCCCTACGTGGTCATGAAGAGCGCCAACGTGATCTCCACATACATCTACCGCGTGGGCCTGGCCAACGGCAAGTACCACTACGCCACCGCCATGGGGCTCTTCCAGAACGTGATCGGCGTGATCCTCATCCTGATCTCGGACCGGATCGCCAAGTCCCTGGGCGAGAGCGGCCTGATCTGAAGGGGGTGACGGTATGACAGCGAAAGCTACCCGCAAAGCCATCAGGCAGTCCGTCGGCAGCACGGTGTTCGACATCGTGATCCACATGATCCTCATCATCGTGGGGCTCATCTGCCTGCTGCCCTTCCTGCACGTGATGGCCATGAGCCTGTCCTCCAACGGCGCGGTCATCAGCCAGAAGGTGTTCTTCCTGCCCGTGGAGTTCTCCGTGGAGGGCTACAAAATGGTGATCCAGGACCCCTCCATGATGCGCTCCCTGGGGGTCACGGTGCTGGTCACCGCGGCGTTCACGGTGCTGGGCATGGTATTGACCGTCCTGGCCGCCTATCCCCTCACCAAGAAGGACCTGAAGGGCCGCGGCGTCTTCGCCTTCATGTTCATGTTCACCATGTATTTCGGCGGCGGCCTGATCCCGGAGTACCTGCTGATGAATGACCTGAAGATGCTGGACACCCTCTGGTCCCTGATCCTGCCCCTGGCCTTCAGCGCCTACAACATCATCATCCTGCGCTCCTTCATCCAGGCCTCCATCCCCGATTCCCTGGAGGAGGCGGCTTTCCTGGACGGCGCCAGCTACTGGGGCGTTCTGTTCCGGGTGGTGCTGCCCCTGTCCACGCCGGTGCTGGCGACGCTGTGCCTGTTCTTCGCCGTGGGCCGGTGGAACGCCTACGGGGACGCCCTGTACTACCTGACCAGCTCCCGCAACTATCCCCTGCAGCTCAAGCTGTACTACCTGATGGGCATGGCCTCCGACGCCGCCACCCTGGCCGAGGGCGGCAGCACCACCTATGTGACGGGCGAGGTCATCAAGGCCACCTGCGTCATGTTCGCCACCATCCCCATCATCATCCTGTATCCCTTCCTGCAGCGCTATTTCGTCACCGGCATCATGATCGGCGCCGTCAAGGGATGATCCATCGTTATCCTCCGCGGAGAAAGATCCCGCGGAACAAATAAACAAGGAGGAACACAGAAATGAAAAAGACCGTATCCATGCTCCTGGCGCTCATCATGGTCCTGTCCATGGCGGGCATCCACGCCCTGGCCGAGGATCAGGTGAGCTACACCGCCTCCGGCGCCAAGGTGATCACCTACGGTGAGCAGATCGAGCTCAAGGTGCCGATCTATCAGCGCAACGGCATCAAGGATCCCATCGAGGACAACTACTGGACGCACTGGGTCCAGGAGAACTTCGGCGACAAGTACAACATCAAGGTCACCTATATCCCGATCTCCCGTACCGACGAGGTCAACGACTTCACCCTCAAGATGGGCTCCGCGGACACCGCGCCCGACATGATCTTCCACTATGACAATCCCCAGCTGCTGGCCTACATCGACCAGGAGTTCGTGGCCCAGATCGATGAGGACATGGTCAAGGAATTCATGCCCGACTACCTGACCTACGTGGGCGAGGACGCCTACAACGCCGGCAAGTACAACGTGGGCGGCAAGAAGGTGCAGATGTACTTCCCCGCCGCCCGTGACGCCGCGGACAACTGGGCGACCGTCATCCGCGCCGACTGGCTGGAGAAGGTGGGCAAGGAGATGCCCAAGTCCGTGGAGGAATACCTGGACGTGCTGCGCGCCTTCCGTGACGCCAACCTCGGCGGCGACTACACCATCCCCGCCACCCAGGGCCTGCCCAGCACCACCGGCATGCGCGCCGATTCCTACCGCACCGGCCACACCGATCCCCGTGAAATCGCCATCTACAGCGACCTGCAGGTCGTTTCCCTCGACTGGGAGCCCATCAAGCGCAACTACAAGGTCCTGAACACCATGTTCAACGAGGGCCTGATTTCCAAGGAATTCGCTCTGGACGCGGACGGCAGCCAGGCCAAGTCTGACTTCGTCAACGGCAAAGCCGGCGTGTACGGCTTCTATCTTGCTTCCAACAGCGACGTGATCTCCACCTTGATGCAGAACTGCCCGGACGCAAAACTGGCGATCCTGGATGCGTATTCCGGCGTTCCCGCAGGCGAAACCCTGTATGACTATCAGGCTGACCCGATCGGTATTTCCACCGGTATTTCCGCCCGCTGCAAGCATCCCGAAGCCGTGATGATGTACATCAACTGGATGGCTCAGCCTGAAGTGCTCGAGTTC
>CACZOZ010000098.1:0-6213 GCA_902782865.1 uncultured Eubacteriales bacterium | reverse complement strand
TTTGATAATGAAAGTGACAGGTTTAACAGCAGTTTGATCCTGATATACGAAACAGTCCTTGAACCGTCCGTCCATACGGCAGGTCATGGTGACACCCGGAAAGATCTCCGGATACCGGACACTGCCCTGGGCCTTGAACATAGCCTCAAGGAACATCCCTTCCGCGGGATCCTCTGTTTCGGGGATCTTCTCCTCAACAGCTTCGGGAACGACTGCCTTCGCGCCTTCGATGCCCCAGGACAGGCTGTGATCTTTATGGTCTGCGACTGTAATGAACGCGTCCTTTCCGGACGGGGCGCATACTGCCGTAAGATGACCGCCCCGGCTCACAAGGCTGTTTTCACCGTATTCCTTATCCGGCATGAACCGGGCGTCGCAGGGGAGCCACGTGTTATCCTTAAACATGTGCAGGGGCACGGGCGAAGCAAAGGCCTCAAACATTCCGGGGCCGACAGCGTAGGTCTTCGAATATTCATTTCGTTTATCCGTTTGTTCGGCAGGGATAAGAGATATGTTATTCATAAGATGCCTTCCGCAGCTGTCATTTTTGATTCCTGTATACGATAACGAGCAATAATTTTATTATAATCATTTTGGAAGACAAAAACGTTTCTCTGCACGAACAACGGTTTTTTCGACACTAACAACAGATCATTTTGCATTTTTCTCCAAAATGGGTATTAATATGCCGTTTCATCGGCATGTATTTACCCTCCGGTTGTGGCATGATACATGCGAGGTGTCTGTTATGTTCGGTAATAAGCTAAAAGAGCTGCGCAAGCAAAAACAGATAACGCAAAATGACTTGGCCCATCTGCTCGGAACCAATGTCAAATCCATCCGGAATTGGGAAGATGACATCAGTGATCCTAATCTGCAAAGTTTTTGCAAAATTCTAAAGGTATTCCATATATCAGCAAATGAAATGCTGTCCATGTTGCCGCCGGATACCATTGATCTCTCATCGTTAAGTGAAAGAGGGAAAACCCTGTCAAGATCTTTGATCCAGACTGTCGTTGATTCAGAACTATCCGCAGAATAAATAAACTCCTGCTTCCACTCGTGAAAACAGGAGTTGTTTGTTTCTTCAGCTGCCTTAGTAAACGGGCAGTTTTTACTTTTTTATCTGTTTTTGTAATGCCTTTGGCACAGGCGGTTCACAAGGCCCATGAATGCTTGCCATATTCGCCCATCGTTTTCCATAATACTCAAAGAACCTGATCAGTATCCGAGCTGCCTTTTTCATATGAATGCCCCTCCTTTCTTATTCATTATATCCGATTATATCCTGACGTGAATTATTGCGGAACGAACGACATGGATCACGGCACGGATAACGTATTTTCCAAGAAATCCTATACATTTTATGCCCATTGTCCGGCATGTTTATACCCCCATGGATTGACATCAAATACGCTCGGTGCTACACTGCAGGGACCACGCAGGAGGTAGACCATAACCCATGAGGATCGTTGTTCTGGATGATGAAAACCTGTACCGGAAAAGCATCATCGCCATGGTCAACAGGTGGGCGCAGGATCACAAACATGAAGAATGCGTCAGCGTCAGCGAGTTCCGCTCATCCGAGGATCTGCTTGAGGCCTGGAACAACGGTTTCAGGATCGACCTGATGTTCCTGGACATCATCATTCCCAACGAGATCGACGGCATCCAGCTGGCCAAAGCGATCGTGGAGAAGGACGCGAATGTCCAGATCGTGTATATCACCAATTACAGCGATTACGCTCTGTCCGGCTATGAAGTGAACGCCCTGCGCTACCTCATCAAGCCCGTTACTCAAAACAAGATCAATAACTGCCTGGACATCGCCTGGAACAAATGGATGCTGTCCGAGGACACTTTCATCAGGGCACAGGGAAACGGCACGGCATTTGTATTCGCCGCCCAGGAGCTGACATACGCTGAAAGCCTCGGGCACCGCATCGTGCTGCATTTTTCCGATACCCGGGACGGGACGGAGATCAACGAATCCATGAATGCCTTCCTCGCCAAGCTGCCAAAGCAGCTGTTCGTAAGATGTCATCGCGGCTTCGTGGTCAATATCCGGTATGTGAGAAAGATCAAAGCGGAATCGCTGTCCCTGGCAAGCGGGACCGAAATACCTGTGGGCCGGAAATACATGAAAGAACTGCGTCTCAGGTTCGATCATTACTATCAGGGGGATATCAGGATTGATCAGTATCTTTGATGCCGTCATCGATTGCTTTCAGGGACTTTTGATCGCCTGGTTCCTGAAGAAAGTCCTGGAAGATGGATCGTGCCCACGCGTCACGGTGGTGATATCCGGCATCCTGACAGGTGCCCTGCTGATCCTGTGGGAAGCCCTGTCCATCCCTCTGCCGGATACGCTGATCTACGTGATCCCCCTGATATACGCCCTCTGTTTTTTGAACGGGTCTGTTTTCGTAAAGCTCCTGTGGCTGATGATCGTGATCCTCACCTTCGGCACGACGGCCCAGATCACCACCGGGATATTCCTGTTTTTCACGAGCCCGGAAACGCTGTATGGACCGGGACCGACGCACGCGGCCTACTGCCTGACCGCCAATGCCTTCACCGCGGCGGCCTTTGTGATGATCATCCGCATCACTTCCGGGGGCAAAGCCGTATTGCTGGGCAGGCGGAACGTGTGCCTGTTCCTGGTCTGCTACGCGCTGGAAGCCGCCGCGGAAGAAGTGCTCTACATTTACCAGACGGTTTCCGGTGACACCGGGATATATATGCTGTGCATGAATATCGCGCTGGCCGGGATCACGGGACTCACCATGGTGCTGCAGGACACCATGGCGCTGACGATCCAAAGAAAACAGGAAGCTGAAGCGCTGAGCCGGATATGGAAAGAATCCGGCAGGCATCAAAAGGAGATCGAAGCCATCTACCATGAAGTACTGGCCAATCAGCACACACTCCGGCATCAGATCGACATCATAAAAAGCAGTGCCGCCTACACGTCCGATCCGGACACGGCAGAGCTGGTACACAGACTGGATCAACAGGCAGAGGGACCTTTGCGGTTCGCGACGGGGTGCACCGCGGTGGACGCCCTGCTGGCGGCAAAGCAATCAACAGCACGGCAGCGGCACATCGATCTTGATATGGAACTCTGTCCGCTGTCGGAGCACCCGGACATCACGGCTTTCTGTGTTATCCTGTCCAACCTGCTGGACAACGCCATCGAAGCAGCGGACAGGATCACCGATCCGGATAAAAAAAGGAAGATCAGCCTGGAGATCACACGATCGTGGGACATGCTGTATCTGCGATGTGTGAATACGATGGACCCGTCCACGCTCAGATATGAGAACAACGCCCTGCTGTCATCAAAACAGACGCCCCGGCTGCACGGGTACGGCCTTGCCAGCATCCGGGACCTTACGGATCATCTGCAGGGAAGCTGCACGATCCGCCCCTGCCCCGAGGAGGCGCTGTTCATAGTTCAGATATCACTGCCCATCGATAAAAAGACCGGGAACTCATATTAGGTGGATCAATATGCTTCATCGGATCGCGGCATGGATACTGCGCTTTCCAAGCAGATATATTCAACTGTCTGAAGATCGATATGCGTGCTGTGAATACGGTATCGAAGCGTTTCTGTATACCTTTATGAGCACAGGTCTGCTGCTGGCGCTCGGCGCGATGCTTGGCATGCTGCTCCCCGCCTGCGTCATCATCACTGTTTTCTACGTCGATCAGACCGTCGGCGGCGGGTATCACACCTCTACACATCTCAGGTGCTTTCTGACCATGGCGGCCGGTTTGTGCGCCGGCCTTGGGCTGACCAGGATCCCGCTGAGCCCGGCAGGCTTCTGGCTCGCCGGGATGCTGTGCTGCGGCATCCTGTACACGATACCCCTGACGCTCCACCCAAACAAAGCGTATCTGAAGAACAAAAAAAGGATCCTGAAAACACGATCCAGGATCCTTTCGTGCACAGAGGCTATACTCTGTACGATCCTTTGGCTGATGCAGTATGGTCCCTTAGGCCCGTTCTGCGCCGGCCTTTTTCTGTCCGCCGTATCACGGGCAGCCGCGAAGCATTTTTATCCGCCCATATGATCCGGGAAATCCAGGAGGCAGTCCCCTGTGTTTCGGGGGCGCAGGTATTCCAGACTGATGCCGAGACAGTCGAAGGGCGACGCGCCGTAGCAGTCGTCCTGCTCCACCAGGGCATATTCCGTGACGCCGCCGGAGCGAAGGAGACCGAGGATCCGCGCAAAGTCCAGATTGCCCTTTCCCACGGGCGCCATGCGCGCCTCGAAACCGGATACCGTGTAGTCCTTCAGATGGACGCAGTGGAGCCGGTCCATATGAGCGCTGAGCCAGGCGCACACGTCCATGCCGCCGAACTGGAGCCAGTAGGTGTCGGCGGTCACGCCCATGAGCTCCGGGGGCATCAGGGAAAGCAGATGATCCATCATGGTCCTGCCGTCGGGGAAACGGGCGAACTCGAAAGCGTGGTTGTGATACATGAATTTGAGCCCCGCGGCTCGGAGCTTTTCCGCGGCGGACATGAAGTCCCCCGCGAAGCGCTCCACCCCCTCCGGGCTGTGGTAACGGTCGGGCATATAGCCCAGCCCCGTGTAACGGCACCCGTAGAGGAACTGCCTTTCGATCAAGGGATCGACATCCTTCAGGAAAGCGGCCTCGCCGTCGTGGGTCAGCACGATCTCAAGGCCGTTGTCATCGCACAGGGCTTTGACGCGCGCCGGGGCGATGGGCCCCAGGGCCGAGAGCTGCACATACCGGTACCCCAGGCGGGCGATCTTCTCCAGGGTGACGCCCAGGTCTTCCTCCGTTTTGCAGAATGCGCGCACCGTGTACAGTTGAGCGCCGATCTCCATGGCTGTTACCTCCTGCGGATGGGGATATGGTTTTGAGGCCGGGAACAGTATACCATATTTTTCCCGGGAACGCACTTTTTCCCAAGCATTTGATATCGGATGATATCATCCGAAGGCGGTTTGCGGTATAATGACGGGGAAAGGAGCGAAGAGACATGGTATCACTGACCGCCCACGGCTATACGGCCCTGATCGATCCGGAACACGGCGGGAACTGCGTACGTTTGAGCCGCTTCGCTTCGGAGGCCCTGCGCGGCCCCGCCGCCCCGGAGGATATGGACCGGGAGCCGTTTTTTTACGGCACGCCCCCGCTGCTTTATCCCAACCGGATATCCGGCGGGAGTTTCACCTTCGAGGGCCGGGAATACGTCCTGCCGGTCCGTGAAAAGAAGACCGGATGCTTCCTCCACGGGGATCTTAATCGGACGGTCTTTCATGTCATCCGGGCGGAAAAGGACCGCGCGCATTTAAGGCGCCGTTTCACCTCCGAGGACCGATACATGACCCTCCCCCACGCCTTCACGGTGGACATGGGATACCATTTGACGTTGGAAGGCCTCAGGCAGACGGTGACGGTGACCAATGATTCCGGTCTTGACATGCCCTTTGGCCTGGGCTTTCACACGGCCTTCCGCCTGCCCTTTACTCCGGGGGGAGAGGCGGGGAAAGTGACGATGCGCCTTGACACCGCCGCGGAGTATCCCAGGGATCAAAAAACATATCTGCCCGACGGCACCGTCCTCACGGACTATCCGGACAGGGAAGCCCTTGCCCGGGGCACTTTCGTCCCGGCGGCGCGGCCGGTGAGCCGCCTGTTTAAAATGGGGGACGATAAAACGATGACCCTGACGGATCCGGGGACCGGAGTCAGGGTCACATATACCGCCGAGCGCGGCTACAGGTACTGGATGGTGTTCTCCCCCTCCCCGGACTTTGTCTGCGCCGAGCCCCAGTCCTGGCTGACGAACTGCCCCAACGGCCCCTTTCCCCGGGAGGAAACGGGCTTTGACTTCATCGCCCCCGGGGAAAAACGCATCTATGAAACGCGGATGACTATCGAAAGACTTTAGGCTGCGCCGTCCTCTGCCTCCGAAAGGATCCCCCGCGGCCCAAGGTCCACCGGGATGAAGCCGCCGTTCTCCCCGGAAATGTCCCTGAGGGCCCGGATGAAGGCCTCATTGTCCACGGGGGCCTCCTCTTCAGGCCTGAGGGGCGTCTTCCCCTCGAAGACGCTGCCCGGAAGCGTGGCGCTGTAGGAGGATACGCAGACACGGTATTTCGTCACCGTGTCCTCCGTGTCAACGACCGTGCCGTCATCCAGGGCGATGCTCAGGATCTCCGGGTCAGG
>CACZOZ010000097.1:0-2307 GCA_902782865.1 uncultured Eubacteriales bacterium | reverse complement strand
GAGACCGGCAAGCTGGGATACGTGGACAAGACCTTCGCCACCAGGTACTGATAAAGAAACGCATCAGACATATATCGATCCGGCGCGGCAGCCAAGCCGCGCCGGATCGTTTTTGATGGAAGAAGCCCTGACCCGCCGCCGGGTCGCGCGAGCGGGACCGTACGCGGGGGCTCTCATCTGCGTCGTGCAGGAACATGCCGGCAGGAAAAGTGTGTCCGGGGTCACGCCATCGACCGTCAGGCCGGCGCCTGCCGCCTTTTCCGCAGGAGAAGGCCGATCGTGTCGACAGCATCTCAGATCCTTAGTGCGCGATCTGCCTGCTGCGGCCCCGAAAGCCTTCCCCCCTGGGGAAGGTCCCGCCGTCAGGCGGGGGATGAGGTCGTTCCTTCCGATCAGATCCCGCCGGGGGTCTTTACCACGGGCGTCAGCGCGTGTTCCGCTCCCGATTAGTCCTTCCCTGACCGGACCTGCTCCGCCGCGTAGTCATACAGCTTTTCCGGCGTGTTGAATATCCGGGCCAAGAGGGCGCTGCCGTCCTCATACACCACGGCGGCGTCGCCGGTGCCCTGATCGAAGCCCCAGTCCTTCACGGGCTTTGTGGCGTGCATCTCGTAGATCATCCGGCCGGTCAGGGCGGAGTACACGCTGAAGCTGTCCAGCCTGTAGTTCGCCGCCATCAGGAAAGCGCCGTCCGCGCTGAAGCTGATGCCGTTCAGCGCGTTGTTGGGGAAATAATTGAACCAGGTCCCCTTTTCTTCGCCGGTCGCCAGGTCATAGACGGCGACATTGCCGTTGGACCCGCCCAGGGCCACCAGCGTGCTGTCGGGGGAGAAGACCACCTTGACCGCCGTCGGCATGGATCCCAGGTTGAAGTCCCGCACCTGGTGCTGGGCATTGTCGTCGCTCTTGAGATCGGCCAGGATCACGGCGTTATTGGCCTCACTGATGAGCGCCGTATACTTCCCGTTCGGGCTGATCAGATACCGCTCCGGATTGGTCTCCTTGTACAGCGTGCCCTGATAGGTGTCCAGGGCGTACTGGCTGCCCCTGCCCAGGGCGGTCTCCTTCAGGGTGGCGGTCTCACGCACCAGGTAATGGTTTTGCTCCCTGTCGAACGCCACCAGCGTGCCGGTCAGGGCCGTGAGCAGGCTGCCGTCCTCCAGGCGGTAGATGCCCCCGGAGCAGATCAAGTGCTGCCCGTCCGGGGTGACGCCCAGGCAGTTTTCGCCTTCAAGGCTGTAGAGCATATCCCCGGTCAGGGCGTCATAGGCGTCCACGCGCTTTTCCTCGGGCTCCATGCCCGTGATATTGTCGAAGATCCGGTCCCCGATCCATATCGGATCCGGCTGATGCGCGGTGGACGGCGGGAATGTGCCCCGGTCCAGATCGCGCTGCCACAGGATGTCCTCGGTCTCAAGGTCGCACACGTACACCCGGGCGAACTGGCGGATGAACAGCTTCTGCCCGTCCGGGGACAGGGTATAGCCGGTCACCGCGGGCTGGAAGGGCAGGTCATAAGAGGCCATCAGGCCGCGCTCCATGTCCACGATCCTGAACTGATCCGGCGCGGTGGCGTTGGGGTGGGCCATGACGTACCGCCCGTGGAACACCTGAGCGTCGCCGAACTGGGTGAGGTCCGTGCCGTACAGGGTCATGTTCTGCCCCTCGGGATCCTTTTCCGGATCCCACCGGACGATGCCCTTGTCGAAGCAGATGTAGATATCGTGGCCGGAGAAGCAGGCGGTGAAGGCCCAGGGCAGATAAAGCTCGTGCAGCGCTTTGCCGGTCCGGGCCTCCAGCACGCGCACGGTATGGGCCCACTTGGCCGTGACCACGAGGGCGGCGGAGTCCTCCCGCCAGCGCACGGAGGTGATCGCGCTGTCGTACTGATCCTGCCAGAGGCGCTGTCCGGTGGAGGCGTCGCAGCATGTGAGCGTGAAGGCTTCGATCATCACCGAGGGCGTGGCCGCCATCGTGACCGCGGTGGGCGCGGCGATCAGGCTGCCGTCCGGGGAGAAGATATCGGTTGTCGAGGTGTTGCCCGGGGTATCCATATCGATGATCGTCTCCACGGTGAAGTCCCCGGCGTAGCAGGTCATGGCCAGGGCCTCCCGCACGGAAGCCTCCCCGTAGCCGTCGATGGTCCCGGACACGTCCCGGGCCCGCAGGGCCAGGTCCCGGGCCTCGTCCCGCCGGTGGATCGATTCGTAGTACAGGGATTTTTCCACCAGCAGGTCCGTCTCGTTCCGGGAGGCGGTGACCCGCTGGGCGTCGATCCGCCGGTTCTGGATCAGGGCATAGGTCAGG
>CACZOZ010000096.1:0-3317 GCA_902782865.1 uncultured Eubacteriales bacterium | reverse complement strand
TATAAAGGAGGCCCGGCTCTCCTTCGTGAGCGCCATCTCCGAAAAGTATCCGCAGGCCGTCCATCCGCCCACGCTCAACAGCACCTTCCGGCCGGGATATTTTTTCAGGGCCTCTTCGTATTGGGTGAAATGGGCCTTCGGGTCTCCGGGATCTGTGTCCGCCTCCGGGTCCGTGGACTCAAGGGCGTATCCTCCGTCCTTTGGGACCACTTTCCAGAAGGCGTGGTCCACGCAGTCGATCCTGTCCCACGGCAGGTCTTTGACCTGGCACCGGGGATCGGCATGGATGTTCCAGTTGGGGAAATAGACGGTCAACTTTTCTCCCTCCTCATGGCTTTCTCCCCGGGCGGTCCCGGGGCAGGATGAAAGGATCAGCGCGGCGGCTAGGACAGCAACGAGGATCTTGGATCCGGCTCTCATCGTCAGCACCTCCGGTATGGCGTGATGCGGCTTGCTTTTGCCTGATTATACCATCGATCCGGCCAAATGAACAGCCGATTCGGCGCGGAAGGGACGCCGGCCTCTCAGCGGCTGATCCTGAAAAAGATGAAAAACATTGCAGATCAATGGATCTTCGGTGATGTTTCTTGATTTTTTCTGATGATCAGATGATGAATGTGATCATGATCAGACGCGGGGGCCTTGAAATATCCGGCCTTTCGGGTATAATAGCGGTAACGACGGCATATCCAGGAGCCATTATTTGTTAAAGGGGGATCCCGGTGGACATTCGTGAATCGGCGGAGGATTATCTGGAGCAGATCCTGATGCTGCTGGAGCATAAGGGCTACGCGCGGTCGACGGATATCGCCCTCGGGCTGAACGTGACCAAGCCCTCCGTGAGCGTCGCCATGAAGAAGCTCAGGGAGAACAAATACATCACCATGGCGGACGACGGCATGATCTCCCTCACAGACAAGGGCTACGCCATCGCCCGGCGGATCTATGACCGGCACAAGGCCCTGACGCGGTACCTCACGCAGCTGGGCGTGCCCGAGGAGATCGCCCGGGAGGACGCCTGCAAGATCGAGCACGACCTGTCCGACGAGTCCTTCGCCGCCATCCTCAGCCAGATCAAATAAGCCTTTCGGGTGCGGCCCGACGGGATAAAATACAAAAGCGCGATTTTTCCGCTTGACAGATTAGATTACGCTAACTATAATATTCACGTTAGTTGACACTAACGTGTTTTCTTAAAGCGCGTCACGGATGGGAGGGGGACGAATTTGATGCCGCTGTGTTACGCTGACCCGGGCGTGGAAAACGTGATCCGTAAAGTGGGCGGGACGCCGGAGGTGAAGAAGCACCTGGAGAATCTGGGCTTCACCGTGGGCGGCTCGGCGACGGTCATAGCGTCCATGAACGGGAACGTGATCGTGAAGGTGAAGGAATCCCGCGTGGCCATCGATGAGCAGATGGCCCGCAAGATCATGATCTGAGGAGGTATGGACATGAATAATCTGCGTGAGGTGCCGGTGGGCGGCAGCGCGAAGGTGGTCAGGATCCACGGCGAGGGCGCGGTCAAGCGCCGCATCATGGACATGGGCATCACCCGGGGCGTTTTGATCACGGTGCGCAAGGTGGCGCCCCTGGGGGACCCGATCGAGATCACGGTGCGGGGATACGAGCTCTCGCTGCGCAAGGCGGACGCCGAAAACATCGAGGTGGAGTGATTTTTTCGCTTCCAATATTAGCCATTACTAATTAGCTGCGTAAAACAGGAGGAGATCACGATGGATATCCGTATCGCCCTGGCGGGCAACCCCAACTGCGGGAAGACCACGCTGTTCAACGCGCTGACCGGCTCCAACCAGTTCGTGGGCAACTGGCCCGGCGTGACCGTGGAAAAGAAGGAAGGCCGCCTCAAAAAGCACGACGGCGTCATCATCACCGACCTGCCGGGCATCTACAGCCTGTCCCCGTACACTCTGGAGGAAGTGGTGGCCCGGAACTACCTGATCGGCGAAAGGCCGGACGCCATCCTCAACATCATCGACGGCACCAACCTGGAGCGCAATCTGTACCTCACCACCCAGCTGACGGAGCTGGGCATCCCGGTGGTGGCGGCCGTCAACATGATGGACGTGGTGAAAAAGAACGGCGACAAGCTCAACACCCAGGACCTGTCAAAGCGGCTGGGCTGCGCCGTGGTGGAGATCTCCGCCCTCAGGGGCACGGGCATCACGGAAGCGGCGGAGGCGGCCATCCGGGCGGCCGGGGGCGCCAAGACTGTTCCCCAGCACACTTTTTCCGGCCCGGTGGAACACGCCCTGGCTCATATCGAGGAGGCCGCGCTGCATGACCTGCCGGAAGAGCAGCAGCGCTGGTACGCCATCAAGGTGTTCGAGCGGGACGACAAGGTGCTCGAGCAGCTCAAGATCGCGCCGGATGTCATGAAGCACATCGAAACGGACATCGCCGCGGCGGAAAAGGAGCTGGACGACGACGCGGAGAGCATCATCACCAATGAACGGTACGTGTACATCGCCGACGTGATCCGCTCCTGCTACCGCAAGCACAACGCGGGGGCCTTGAGCACCTCGGACAGGATCGACAAGGTGGTCACCGACCGTGTCCTGGGCCTGCCCATCTTCGCCCTGATCATGTTCCTGGTGTACTGGATCGCCATGGTGGCCGTGGGCGCCCCCGCCACCGACTGGGCCAACGACGGCCTGTTCGGCGACGGGTACCACCTGTTCGGCAGGGGAGCCGCGGAGTATGAGGCGGCGGTGGAGCGCTACGGCGATACGGACAGGATCATCGCGGCCTTTTCGGAAAAGTTCGGCGCGGCGCTGGATCCGGAGGATCCCGAGGGCTCCCTCAAAGCGCTGCTCGAGGCCGTGCCGGAGGACGCCGAAGTGACCTACATCACCCAGGACGAGGAGACCCTGGAGACCGAGGAGCATCCGAATACCGGGAAAGCGGACCTGGAGGCGGCCATAGGTGAGTACCTGAGCACGGAGAAGGGATACAAGCCGGATCCCGGCGCCCCGGATCCCGCGAACTACGGCACCTGGGTGCCGGGCATCCCGGCCCTGATCGAGAGCGGCCTTGACAAAGCGAACGCCGCGCCCTGGCTCAAGGGCCTGATCCTGGACGGCATCGTGGCGGGCGTGGGCGCCGTGCTGGGCTTCGTGCCCCAGATGCTGGTGCTGTTATTCCTGCTGGCCTTCCTGGAGGGCTGCGGCTACATGGCCCGCATCGCCTTCGTGCTGGACCGGATCTTCAGGAAATTCGGCCTGAGCGGCAAATCCTTCATCCCCATGCTGATCGGCGTGGGCTGCGGCGTGCCGGGCATCATGGCCTCCCGCACCATC
>CACZOZ010000095.1:0-19036 GCA_902782865.1 uncultured Eubacteriales bacterium | reverse complement strand
GGCGGCGGACTGGAAGGGCCGCCGGGCCACCGAGGGCGGCGGCGCCCTGATCAATCAGGCCATCCACACCCTGGACCTGGTGCTCTGCTTCCTGGGAGCGCCGGATCAGGCGGAGGCCGTGATGACCGATCACCATTTAAAGGGCTCCATCGAAGTGGAGGACACAGCGGAGATCTACCTGAGGAAAGGGGATGTGCCCGCCCTGATCTACGCCTCCACCGCCTACAGTCAGGACGCGCCGGTAATGATCGAACTGCATCTTGAAAAAGCCGTGCTGCGCCTTGAGGGCGACGGGATCACCGTGATCGGGGACGGAAAGAAAGAGGAGATCTCCTGCGAGACCGACGCGGCCCTGGGCCGGTCCTACTGGGGCGCGGGGCACAAGGCCTGCATCGCGGATTTTTACCGGTGCGTTTCAGAAGGCAGGCCCTTCCCCAACCGGCCCGATGCCTGCGGCGTCACCATGGACGTGCTGTTCAGGCTCTACGGCCGCGCGGGAGAAAGCGGGAAGTGAACCGCTTTCCCGGGGCGGAAACATACAGGAACAAAAGACGAACGGCGCGACTTTTTCAGTCACGCCGTTCATCTTTATCGGGCTGTCGCGTCCCGGGGCACCGCCCCGGTGATATTTTACTTCTGGCCGCGGCGCAGGTAGGCGGGCACGCCCAGATCGTCCTGCTTGGGCTCCGCGGGAGCGGCGGGAGCGCTCTGCTGGGGCTGGGCCGGAGCGGCGGGCGGCGCGTAGGACGCGGGCTGCTGCTGCGGCTGATAAGCGCTCTGGCCATAGGCCGGCACGGCCTGGCCGTTCACGGGGTTCACCGGACCGGCGGGCGTGTAGAAGGGCTGGGGCTGATAAGCGCCGCCCATGGTGGTCGCCGGCACGATCGGCTTGGCGCCGCCCGCGAAATAACCGGGCTCCGCGTCGAAGGTGGAGGGCGCCGGCGCGTCGAAGCCGGCATCATTGTTCACGCTCTCCTGAGCGCGGGAAGCGTAGGGGTTGTAGGGGCTGCTCTGGGCGGAGGCGCTGTAGGGGCTGGGCCTGGAAGCGGGCTTCTTGCCCCGCTCCTTCACGGGGAAGGACGCCTTCTCAAAGCCCGTGGCGATCACGGTGATGCGCACCTCGTCCTTCATGGTGTCGTCGATGCCGGCGCCGAAGATGATGTTGGCCTCGCTGTCGGCGTTCTCCATGATGATGCCGGCCGCCTCATTGACGTCCATGATGCTCATATCGGGGCCGCCGGTGATGTTGATCAGAACAGCCTTGGCACCGTCGATCTTGGTCTCCAGCAGGGGGCTGGCGATAGCGTTCTTCGCGGCGTCCACGGTCTTCTGCTCGCCCTTGCCGGTGCCGATGCCCATGTGGGCCATGCCGCCGGATTCCATGACGGTCTTCACGTCGGCGAAGTCCAGGTTGATCAGGGCGGGCTTGGAGATCAGGTCCGCGATGCCCTGGATGCCCTGGCGCAGCACGTCGTCCGCGGTGCGGAAGGCCTCCAGCATGGTGGTGCCCTTGCTGGCGATCTGGAGCAGGCGGTCATTGGGGATCACCACCAGGGTGTCCACGTTCTGCTTGAGCTCGTTGATGCCGATCTCGGCGTTCTTCATCCGCTGCTTGCCCTCGAAAGCGAAGGGCTTGGTGACCACGGCGATGGTCAGGCAGTTGTTCTCCCGGGCGATCTCCGCCACCACGGGAGCCGCGCCGGTGCCGGTGCCGCCGCCCATACCGGCGGTGACGAACACCAGGTCCGCGCCCTTGATCGCCTGGGCGATCTCCTCACGGCTCTCCTCCGCCGCGCGGCGGCCGATATCCGGCACAGCGCCCGCGCCGAGGCCCTTGGTGAGCTTTTCACCGATCTGCAGCTTCTGCCCCGCTTTGGAGGTGGACAGTGCCTGGCGGTCGGTGTTCACGGCGATGAATTCCACGCCCTCCAGGCCGGCATCCACCATCCTGTTGACCGCGTTGGTCCCGCCGCCGCCGCAGCCCACTACCTTGATCGTGGCGAAAGAGCTCTGTTCCACTTCCACTTCAAAAGGCATACGATTTCCTCCCTTATATCACAATGCTTTGCGCAATGAACGACCCGATCAGCCGAACAGGGACCTGAAGAACCCGCCGATGCCCTGGACGGAATCGTCTCCCTGCACGGTATCCACCGCCAGGTCCAGAAGGCCCAGGGTGCTGGAATACGCCGGGCTGGACATCTTGACGGTCTTCCTGGGGATCTCGCGGACGGTCATGTTGAGCTTCGCGCCCACATACTCCCGGCCGCCCCGGTTGATGGCCATGCCGCCGCCGGTGAGGTACACCGCGGACCAGTTGCCGAAGACCACACCGCTGTCCTCGATGGCCTGCTTGATCTTCTCGCAGATCTCCTCCGCCCTGGGCAGGAGCACCCGCTCCACCTCGTCGCGGGAGAAGGTCAGGGTGTTGCCGTCCTTGCCGGTGGTCTCGAATTCCTTCTGCCCGGTGGTGAGATTGTAGATGTAGGCCCGCTTGATGGACTCAGCGCTGGCCAGGGGGATATTCAGCCCGTAGGCCAGATCCGCCGCGATATTGCCGCCGCCGATGGGGATCGCCTTGAGGGACGTGAGAGCGTCGCCTTCCAGGGTCATCACCTCGGTGTTCAGGTAGCCGATATCCACCAGCACCGCCTTGCGGTCGCGCTCCTCGCCGCTGACGAACAGCATCGCCTCGCCCGCCGGCGTGGAGAAGAACCCGTTCACGTCGATGCCCAGGGCCTTGAAGCGCTCGGTCACGTCGCTGAGGAAAAAGTCATCCGCGATCACGAAGGAGATCAGCGCCTTGAGCTCCACGCCCCGCACGCCCGTGGGTTCCATGGTCTTTTTGCCCTCATCCACCTTGAACCAGGCCGGTGAGCGGTGGATGATCTTGCCCTTGACCGCGCCCAGCTCCTGAACAGCCTGGTCCAGGATCGCCCGCACGTCCCGGCCGGTCACCTTGGGATCGGCGCCCTGGAGCGCCAGGCGGGTCTCAACGGTCATCACTTTCGAGAAAGCGGCGGGGACGCCCACATAGACCTCCCTGATCCGCTGGTGAGCCTGATTCTCCGCCTCCCGGACAGCCTTCTGGATCGCCTCGTCCAGCGCTTCGGGCGCGTTCCACGCCCCCTCCAGGTAGCCGTCATAGGTGGCGATGCCCGCGCCGGCGATATCGCAGCGCTGGCGGTTGGAGATCTCCGCTATCAGGCCGACTATCTTGCTCGTTCCAAAGTCAATGATCGCGACGGATGTTTTCATCACATTCCACTCCTGTTCCAGGGATCAACCGGCCAAAACCGGCAAGTTCATCTGAACATTCATCTTATTGTAATCTTTTTGTGACAATTTTGCAAGCATTATTCATCGTTATTTTGCGTAAAAATAATGATTTTGCGGTATATCCGCCCTTTTTTATCCGATTTTGACAATTTAATACGGCCCCTTCCCAGAGATCGGAAAGGGACCGCGCGGGCCTCCGGCGTGACCTCACTCACAGAGGACCTTGACCACCGCCTTGCGCACCGGGCCGGAGACCGCCCGGATACCGGGCGCATGCTTTTCCCCGGGGAAGAAAATGACGAACTGCCCCCCGGAGAGGGTCAGATCACACATCGGCTCCGCGGCGCAGAAACCCACGTCCTTTTCCGGGTCGATGAGGGGCTCCTCCCCGCCCGTGCCCAGGATCATCCTCTCCCTGCCGGAGATCACCAGCTGGATATCGGCGTACCGGGCATGGCTCTCGTACTGGGGCTGAGTCCTGTCATAGACCATCTCGCTGAGCAGCAGGAACACCCTGTCCCCGTCGATCACGGTCTTTCCCGGGGCGAGCGTATCAGGATCGAACGAGGAAAGATAGTCGAACGCCCGGTCAAAGGCGGGGCTCAGGCCCCGGTAACGAAACGCGTTCCGGATATCGTCCACGATCATATGCGTTCCCTCCTTAATTATACGATCCGTACCGGGCTGTGCCTCCGGCGCGGATCAGTATTCCTCGTAGCTGTCCCCGCCGGAGTACTTGCCGGAGGAGAAATGCGCCTCCATCGCCTTGGCGAAGGCAAAAAAGTCGTACTGCTCAAGGGCGTCCACGATGGCCTCATGCTTCCTGACGCTGCTTTCCATATGGGTGCGCTTGAGCTCCAGCTGGAATCCCACGTCCACCGCCCAGATGGCCTCCAGGGCCGAGGTGAGCACGCTGTTTCCGATGGGGCGGAACAGCGTCATGTGGAAATCCCGGTCCGCTTCGGAAAACAGGCCCTCCTGACGAAAGCTGTCCCTGATGCGGCCGGCGCACTCCCGCATCCTAATGATGTCCTCCCGGCTCAGGGCGTAGAACGCCTGCCGCATATAGCTCAGCTCCAGGGACTTGCGGATATCGAACATCTCCCGGACCGATTTATCGTTCGCCCCCACGCGGAAAAAGAGCACGTTCTGCAGCACGAAGTCCAGATTGAAGGGCATCACCACCGTGCCCCTTCCCGGCGAGGCGCTGACCATGCCCATCAGCTCCATGGACTTGATGGCTTCCCGGAGCACATTGCGGCTCACACCCAGCTCCGCGCACATCTTCTGCTCCGTGGGCAGGAGCGCTCCGGGCTCCAGCTCGTTCCCGATGATATAGCTCCGGATGCTGCGGAAAGCCTGGATATAGAGTTTTTCGTTTTTTTCTTTATCCATGGCGCCGCCCTCCCTGTTCTGTTTGTCCTACAAACAAAGCCTTATCGCCACCATTATATAGAAGCATTCCCCTATTGTCAAGGCCGCAATTCGACCAGAAATGACGGGCCGCGCAAAAACATTTCGGTATTTTAGGCAGGATGTTCGAATTTTTGGGAACAAAATTGAAAAATAGGTGTTGACACGGCGCTGTATTTGTAGTACATTTCACATATCAGAGCTGCCCGGAACAGGCAGCCACATCAAAAGGAGGATTTGGAACATGAAGAAACTGTTAGCGCTGCTCCTGTGCGCCATGATGATCGTGCCGGCCTTCGCCTTCGCCGAGGGCACCACCGAGATCACCCTGTGGACCTACCCCATCGGCAACTGGGGCAACGAAGCCGCCGTGAACGAGATCATCGCGAACTTCAACGCCGTGCATCCCGAGATCAAGGTGACCGTCAATTACCTGGACTACGCCTCCGGTGACGATCAGGTGACCGGCGCCATCCAGGGCAGCACCACCCCCGACATCATCATGGAAGGCCCGGAGCGCCTGGTGGCCAACTGGGGCGCCGCCGGCAAAATGCTGGACATCTCCGACCTGTGGGCCGACACCAAGGACGACATCGTCGCCGCCAGCCCCGCTGTGGAAGCTGCCTGCAAGAACGCCGAAGGCATCTACTATGAGTATCCGCTGTGCATGACCACCCACTGCATGGTGATCAACTACAACGACTTCGAGAAGGCCGACGCTCTCCAGTACATCGATGAGACCACCCACACCTGGACCACCGAGAACTTCGTGAAGGCCCTCGACGCCCTCACCGCGGCCGGCTTCGTGCCCACTGCCGTCGTCTACTGCGGCGGCCAGGGCGGCGACCAGGGCACCCGCGCGCTGGTGACCAACCTGTATTCCGGCCAGTTCACCAACGCGGACCACACCGCCTACACCGCCGACTCCGAAGCGAACCAGAAGGGCCTCCAGCTGCTGGTGGACCTGGTCAGGGACGGCAAGCTCGAGTATGACCCCGCCATCGTGGCCGGCGACGAGATCACCCTGTTCTGCAACAGCACCATCTCCATCGGCTTCTGCTGGAACGCCTCCGCGGCCGTTTCCAACAAGGCCAGCCTGGCGGAAGACGTGAAGGTGTTCCCCATGGCGTTCCCCTCTGACGACGGCGTGCCCGAGCTGCAGGGCGGCATCTGGGGCTTCGGCCTGTTCGACAACGGCGACGAAGCGAAAGTGGCCGCTGCCAAGACCTTCGTGAAGTTCGTGTGCGACGATCCCTCCCAGGCCGCTGCCAGCGTGTACGCCTCCGGCTTCTTCCCCACCCGTGCCTCCCTGGGCGACATCTACGCCGGCACCGAGAAGGAAGAGAACGGCGACTACGCCATCTTCATGCCCTACCTGGGCGACTACTACCAGGTCACTCCCAACTGGGCCGCGCAGCGCACCGAATGGTGGAACCTGCTCCAGCGCGTGTTCGAGACCGGCAACGTAGCTGAGGAAGTCGCCGTGTACGCGACCAACGCCAACCCCAAGTAAGACCCGCCCCGGGGCATAACGCCCCGCGAGAAGATCCGGCGCCCCCACTCCCCGTCGGGGTGGGGGCGCCGTTTTAAAAGGAGGCTGACAACATGCAAAGAACCGCGGCCGCGAGGCCGATCCAGACCATGCGGGACAGCCGGCGGCGGGAGAACATCGCCGGATACCTGTTCATGGCGCCCAGCCTTATGTTTTTCCTGGGATTCGTCATCTATCCGATGGTGATGTGCGTGGTCTACAGCTTTTCCAACTACACGCTGTCGGAGTTCACCTTCGCGGGCCTGAGCAACTATAAGCGCATGCTGGGCGACGCCATCTTCGGCAAGGCGCTGGTCAACACCCTGATCCTGGTGATCGTCAGCGTGCCCGTGACCTGTTTCTTCTCCCTGTGGGTCGCCTCCCTGATCAGCAAAATGGCCGACCGCGCCACGTCTTTCTTCCGCTGCGTGTTCTACCTGCCGGTGGTCACCGGTTCCGTGGCGGTCACGGTGGTGTGGAAGTGGATATTCAACAGGTACTACGGCATCCTCAATTACCTGTGCATGTCCCTGGGCATCATCAACCGGAACATGAACTGGCTGGGCGACGCCTCCACGGCCCTGGGCTGCATCATCACAATCCTTTTGACCACCTCCGTGGGCCAGCCCATCGTGCTGTACGTATCGGCCCTGAACAACGTGGACCAGTCCCTGGTGGAGGCCGCGTCCGTGGACGGCGCCACCAATCTGCAGACTTTCTGGCGCATCAAATGGCCCCAGATCATGCCCACCACACTGTACATCCTGGTGATCACCACGATCAACAGCTTCCAGTGCTTCGCGCTGATCCAGCTGCTGACCTCCGGCGGCCCCAACCACGCCACGGAGACCATCATGTACTATATCTATTACAACGCCTTCAAGCTGCAGGACTTCGGATACGGCGCCGCCATGGGCGTGATCCTGGCCCTGATCATCGCGGCCTTCAGCGCCTTCCAGTTCAAGATCGCGCAGACCGACAACGGTTAAGGGGGGTGACGGCATGAGTGAAAGGATCGCGGCCATCGAAAAACGCATGGCCAGAAAGCCCGCCAACACCGGCGCGGACCACAGCGTCCACCAGACCACCGCCTATGACGTCATCGGCGTCATCATCCTGATCGTGATGGCCCTGCTGTTCATCTTCCCCCTGTACTGGATCATCACCGGTTCCTTCAAGACCCAGCAGGACGTCATCGCCACCGTGCCCCAGTTCTTCCCCACCACGGTGACCGCGGACAACTACGCCCGCCTGTTCCAGCGTCCGGCCTTCCTGTGGCTGTGGAACACGGTGCTGATCTGCGCCCTGTCCATGCTCTTCACCTGCGTGACCGCTTCCATGGGCGGCTATGCCCTGGCCAAGAAGAAGTTCGTGGGCCGGACCGTCATCTTTTCCGTTTTCATCTGCGCCATGGCCCTGCCCAAGCAGGTCATCCTGATCCCCCTGATCCAGGAAATGGCGGCCCTGAAGATCCACGACACCCTCTGGGCCGTGGTGCTCCCCACGGTGGGCTGGCCCTTCGGCGTGTTCCTGATGAAGCAGTTCTCGGAGACCATCCCCGAGTCCCTCCTGGAAGCGGCCCGCATCGACGGCGCCGGCGAGACCCGCACGTTCCTGGAGATCGTGCTGCCCATCATCAAGCCCGGCATCGGCGCCCTGGCCATCTTCACCTTCATCAGCGCCTGGAACGACTACTTCCTCCAGCTGATCATGCTCAACGATACCCGGGTGTTGACCATTTCCCTGGGCATCGCGAAGCTGCAGAGCGAACTGTCCAACGACTTCGGCCTCATCATGGCCGGCGCGGCCCTGGGCAGCGTGCCCATCATCATCATCTTCATCCTGTTCCAGAACTTCTTCACCCGCGGCATCACCATGGGCGCAGTCAAGGGCTGAGCCCGTCATAAGGAGGTCATCTTATATGAGCTTTGAAAAATATCGCGGTGTCATCCCCGCATTCTATGCCTGCTACGACGACGAGGGGAACGTGAGCCCCGAAAGGACCAAAGCGCTGGCCCGCCATCTGGTGAACAAGGGCGTGCAGGGCCTGTATGTGAACGGTTCCAGCGGTGAGTGCATCTATCTGCGCCCCTGCGAGAGGCGCACGATCCTCAAGGCCGTTATGGAAGAAGTGGGCGGCGAGTGCACCATCATCGCCCACGTGGCCTGCAACAACACCGCCGATTCCATGGCCCTGGCCGCCCACGCCCAGAGCCTCAAGGTGGACGCCGTCGCGTCCATCCCCCCCATCTACTTCCACCTGCCCGAGGACTCCATCGCCAAGTACTGGAACGATATCTCCTCCGCCGCGCCGGACACGGATTTCGTGATCTACAACATCCCCCAGCTGGCAGGCGTGGCGCTCACGCCGAGCCTGTTCAAAAAAATGCTGCAGAACCCCCGCGTGATCGGCGTGAAGAACTCCTCCATGCCCGTCCAGGACATCGAGACCTTCGTGCGTCTGGGCGAAGGGAAGATCGTGGTGTTCAACGGCCCGGATGAGCAGTTCGTCTCCGGCAGGGCCATCGGCGCCTGCGGCGGCATCGGCGGCACTTACAGCGTGATGCCCGAACTGTTCCTGAAGATGAATGAGCTGATCGGAAAGGGCGACATCCCCGCCGCGGCCCGGATCCAGCACGAGGTCAACGCCATCATCGAAGGGCTGTGCGCCTGCAAGGGCAATATGTACGCGGTCAACAAGGCCGTGCTCAGGATCAACGAAGGCCTGGAGCTGGGCGGCGTCCGCGCGCCTCTCGCGCCCCTTGTCCCGGAGGATATGCCCAAGGTGGAAGCCGTGGCCGAAAAGATCCGCAGGGCCATCAAAGAGTTCTGCTGAGGAACGCTCCGCGCGTCCATACACCGAAAGACAAAGGCCCGTCCCATCCGTTTGAACCGGATGGGACGGGCCTTCGGATATCCCCCCGAAGCGTCGAAAAAACGCGGCTGCCGCGCCATTAAAGGCTCCGTTTCCGGCGGTACCCCGGTCACATCAGCTCGACCGGCTGCCCTCCGCTGAGGCGGGATCTCTCCGCCGCCAGGGCCGCCAGATGGCTCTCCACGGAGCGCTCGATGCTCGTCAGGGTGCCGCTCATCTCTTTCTCCCCGCGCATGAAAGAAACGAATTCCCGGATCAGCCCCGCGTCCCCGCCGCCGTGACCCGAAAAGTCGTCCGCCAGAGCGCGGACATCGATGACCTCATCCTCCTGCCCGTAGCGCATGACCCGGATGATGTTCGCCTTCATGTCCCCATAGATCTCGCCCCTGGTGCCGCCCGCGCGCAGGATCCTGCCGCCGTGAGCCGTGAACGCGGTCATGGTCAGATCGACGGTGCTCCCGTCCTCCAGCTCCATGATCAGCGACTGATGATCCACCACGTCGTTGTCGCAGCGGAACACACAGCGCCCGTAGGGGCCGGTGCGCAGGGCCTCCAAAAGCTTTTCCTCCGTGGGACGCAGAGCCACCACGTTCTGCGGCCAGGCGTCCCCGCCCTGTCTGAACCGGTCCAGATAGAACTTCACCGCGTTGTACTCGCATTTTTCCGCCGCCGCGCAGTCAAGGCATCTGCCGCCGCTCCACTCCGGCGCGTTCTCCTCCCTGAAGAAGCTCAAAGTGCCGAAGGAGGACACCCGCCGGCAGTGTTTGCCCGTCAGCCAGAGCAGGATATCCGTATCGTGGCAGCACTTCTGCAGTATCATGGCAGAGGACTCCTCCTTGCTGCGCCAGTTGCCGCGGACGAAGCTGTGGGCCTGATGCCAGTAGCAGACCTGTTCCAGTGCCTGGACACTGATCACGTCGCCGATCACACCGTCCATGATGAGCTGCCGGATCTTCTGATAAAAGACGGTGTAGCGCAGCACATGGCACACCACCACCCGGCGCCCGCGCTCAAGGGCCAGATCCCTGAGCTCGACGCACTCCCGTTCCGAGGGAGCGATGGGCTTTTCCAGGAGCAGATCGTACCCCTTGAGCAGCGCCGCTCTCGCGTGGGCGTAATGGCACCGGTCCCAGGTGCAGATCAGCATCACGTCCGCAAGGCGGGGCCGATCAAGCATCTCTTCCGCCGACGCGTAGCAGGCGCTTTCGGGGATACCGGTCAGCTCCCGCATGGCGGCGAGCTTCTCCGGGTCCAGATCGGCGGCCGCGACGATCACCGCTTTTTCGCTCATCCCGCTCAGGATCTTCGCGTAAGTCTTCAGCCCGCGGGAACCGCATCCCGCGACGGCCACGGTCAAAGGCCTGTCCATCATACCTTTCTTCTCCTTTCAGGCAGCCGTCCCGGCGGAGAGTTTTTGCGGCCGGGAAAGCCGCGCTGCTCGATCGATTCCGTGAGAACAGTATCGCGTTTTGAGGGCCCTGTCAAGCCGCTCCCGGCCGGGAAAAAGAAAATCAAGGCTTGCGCTTTGAAAAAAGCCGGGCTATGATATATCCGAAAAATACCGATCTTCGGGAGGGATACCAATGGAACACGATCAGGCGGCGCTGTGGCTCGGCAGGATCGAGGAAGCGGCCCGGGAAGCGGGCGGCATCATGCTCAGGGCCCGGGATATCCGCAGCCGGGTGGCGGACAAGGCGGGGCACGCCAATTTCGTGACGGCGTACGACAAACAGGTGCAGGACATGCTCTTTGACCGCCTGCGCAAAGTGGTGCCGGACGCCGCCTTCATCGGCGAGGAGAACGGCGCGGACCGGGTGGGCGACGACAGCCGGAGCGGCTACGCTTTCTGTGTGGATCCCATTGACGGCACCTCCAATTTCCTGACGGGTTACCGTCCCTCCATGACTTCCATCGCCCTGATGAAGGACGGGGAGCCTTTCATCGCGGCGGTCTACAATCCCTACATCGACGCCATGTTCACCGCCATCCGGAGCCGGGGCGCCTGCGAAAACGGGAGACCCATCCTGTCCTCCCCCGAGCCGCTCTCCCGCAGCCTGGTATCCTTCGGAACGGCGCCCTACAACAGCGAATTCACCTCAATGACCTTCGACATGTGCCGGTACTACCTGCCGAAGTGCATCGACTTAAGGCGCAGCGGCTCGGCCGCCTGGGACCTGGCCATGATGGCAAGGGGCGATACGGGGCTGTTCTACGAGTGCCGCCTGGGCCTGTGGGACTACGCCGCCGCGGGCCTCATCGCCATGGAAGCGGGGTGCGTCCTCACGGATCTCAGGGGCAAAGCCCTCACCTGGCGGGGCTATTCTTCGGTGATGTGCGCCTCCAGGGGCGTGGCGCGGGAGGATTATCTGTACCCGGCGCCGTGAGGATGGCGCGAACGGGGCTTTGAAGCGGACTTTTCAGTCATATTGAAACGGAGTGGATCGGATGAGCAGTCTGCAGGACGTGGCAAAGCTGGCGGGGGTCTCCAACACCCTGGTATCCAGAACGATCAACAATCAGAGCGGTGTCAGTGAGAAAAACAAAAAAAAGATCCTGGCCGCCATGGAAGCGCTGCACTATGAGCCCAACGCCCTGGCCAGGTCCCTGGTGAAAAGGCGCACCGGGACTATCGGCATCGTGATGGATACCCTTTGCGAGCCCTACTTCTTTCCGCTGATCGAAGGCCTGGAAAGCGCCATCGACACGACCGGCTACGATCTGGTGTTCTCCTCGGCGCGCAACAGCCTGGCCCACAAGGAGAGCGCCGTCAAATACTATATGCAGGGCCGGGCGGACGGCGTCATCTTTTACGGCAGCCGCCTGGAGGACGAGGGCATCATCCATTCCCTCGCCGGGGGGAAATTCCCCTTTGTGGTGGTGGAAAACACCTTCCCCATGCTGGATATCAACAATATCTCGCTGGACAACGCCTTCGGGTCCGCCCTGGCTGTGGACCATCTGATCGCCTGCGGGTGCAGAAAGATCTTTCACGTGGGCGGCGATATGCGCCACCGCGTCTCCATCGACCGGCAGAACGGCTTCATCACCGCCATGCAGCACCACGGGGTCACGGTGGACAGCCGCATGCTGATCCAGGCGGATTTCGACACGGAATCAAGCACCCGCATCATGGCGGAATACCTCCGGAACACCCCGGTCAAAGAACTGCCGGACGCCTTCTACTGCGGATCGGACAATACCGCCTACGGCACGGTCACGGCTCTGGAGGAGAAAGGCATCCGCGTGCCCGACGATATCATGGTGATCGGTTTCGATAATGACGCCCCGCCCAGGGGCTACCGCTACCGGCCGCTCACCACCCTGTCCCAGCCCCTGAAGCAGATGGGCGTCAGCGCCATCGAGACCCTGATCGCCAAGATCGAGGATCCGCAGGCCCCCTGCCGGCACATCGTGTTCTACCCTGAACTGGTCAGGCGTCAGACCACTCGAGAAAAAGAATAGATCCATCCTTGTCCGTGTCAGGCCTCTCCCCGGAGGGGCCTGATACGGTATATGGGCAAAAAATAAATCGTTACACATTTTTCCAAAAACGCATTGACATTCTGGCGCAATTGCGCTATTATTTTTTCATCGGTTGTGTAACGTTACACATTTCAGTCAAGAGATCCTCAGAAAAAGAACAGCCCACGCAGTTTTTTACGAAAGGACGATCCCATATGAAATTATCCATTGTCGGTGCCGGAAGCTCCTACACCCCCGAGCTGATCGAGGAAATGATCGACCGCCGGGACACACTGCCCGTCAAGGAACTGGTCCTGTACGATATCGACGAAAAGCGTCTTGACATCATGACGGGGTTCTGCCGCCGGTTCGCGGACAAGCGGGGGATGCAGGGACTGATCATCCGCGCCACCACCGACCTTGACGACGCCCTGGAAGGCGCCGATTTCGTGGACACACAGATCCGGGTGGGCGGCAACCGCCAGAGAGTCAAGGATGAAAAGATCCCCCTGAAATACGGCCTGGTGGGCCAGGAGACCACCGGCGCGGGCGGCATGATGAAGGCCTTCCGCACCATCCCGGTCATGATGAACGTGGCCAGGCACATGGAAAAGGTCTCCCCCGACGGCTGGATCATCAACTACACCAATCCCACCGGCCTGGTGACCGAAGCCGTGACGCGCTACACGAAGGCGCGTATCGCCGGTTTCTGTTCCGGGGGCATCTTCCCGAAGATGTGGGCCTCAAGAGCCCTGGGCATCGGCTACACCGGTAAGGACTACGGCCGGGTGCAGTACGATTATGTGGGCCTGAACCACATGAATTTCATCAGCAACATCACCATCGACGGTCGGCCGATCACCCGGGATGAGTTCAACGCCCTGGCCGAACAGAACGGGCATGATGTGGACCCGGAACTGAGCAGGCTGCTGGGTGTGCTGACAAGCCCGTATCTGCAGTACTACTACCACACCGGAGCGAAAGTGGAAAAGCTCCGCGCCCAGAAGCAGACCCGGGGCGAATATGTGCAGGAACTGGAAAAGGAAGTCTACGCTGCCTATGCCGATCCTGACAACGCGGACAAGCCCGCCGCCCTGGAAAAGCGCGGCGGCGGCGGATACAGCGAAGTGGCCATGAACTTCGTGAACGCTGTCTTCAACAACTGCGATACCGAGCAGGTGGTCAACGTGCCCAACAAGGGAGCCGTCCCCTTCCTGCCGGACAGCGCCGTGGTGGAGATCAACTGCCTGGTCAACAGGCGCGGCATGGCGCCCATCCACCGCTCCATGGATCAGATCCCGCCCATGTGCTGGGGCCTGATCGCCGCCGTGAAAAACTATGAGCAGCTGGCGGTGGAAGCGGCTGTGGAAGGAAGCGTCACCAAGATGAAATGGGCTCTGCTGGCCCATCCCCTGGTGCGCGAATATGAGCTGGTGGAAAAACTGGTCCCCGAACTGATGGAAGCCAACAGAGAGTTCCTTCCCCAATTCGAACTGTGAGGAAGATGTCAATTGAGAACTGTTCTGGGAATTGATCAGGGCGGCAGCAAGACCTACGCCGTCATCACCGATGACACCGGCCGGATCCTGGGAACAGGCCGCGGCCCGGGCGCCTGCCATTCGGACGCGGGCATGGCCCGTGCCATGGCGGCCGTCGCCGAGGCGGCCGGGCAGGCCTGCGCCGAAGCGGGGATCGCTCCCGGCACCGTGACCGCCGCGGCGGGAGGCCTGACCGGCGTGGACTGGCCCGATGAAGCGGACCTGGTGCGCAAGGCCCTGGCTGATACCCTCCTCATCCCCGCGGAAAGGATCCAGGTGGTCAACGACTGCCTGATCGCCCTGCGTGCCGCCACCTCCAGCCCGGCGGGCTGCATCCTGTGCGCGGGCACCGGCCTTAACTGCGCGGTGCGGGACGGCCGGGGCCGCGAATACACCTTCGGCTTCTATATCCGTGAAAAGGATCAGGGGGGCATGGCCCTGGCCCGCAGAGTGCTGCAGGCCGTGTATGACGCCGAGTCCGGCATGGGTCCCACCACCGCTCTTTCAGATCGGGCGCTCGCCCTGGCCGGCTGCGGCACCGTGGACGATCTCCTGCGCATGCAGGTCACGGGAAAGCTTCCCGGCGGCATCATGCAGCAGCTGCCCCTGATGCTCGAGGAGACAGCCCTGGAAGGCGATGAAGTATCCCTGGAACTCCTCCGCGGATTCGGCAGGGATACGGCCGCTTATGCCGTGGCCGCCCTCAGGCGCTTCCATATGGAGAACAGCGCCGTCCGGGTGGTGCTGTCCGGCAGCGTGTTCAAGTGCCGCGCGGCGGCCCTGCTGGACACGGTCAGGGCCTCGATCCTTTCCTCCGTCCCCCGCGCGGTCATCACCGAAAGCACGTGGGAACCTGTGATCGGCGCCGTCCTGCTGGCCCTGGATCATTTGGAAGGCACGGACGCGGCCGTCATTCAGCAGCATATAAAGCGCGATGCACAGCGCTTTAATATGGTCCGCAAAACAAATTGAAAAGGAGAGTGTTCACATGAAAAAGTGCATGGCCCTCATCACCGCTCTGATGATGCTGCTTTCCCTGGGGATGGCAGCCGTATCCGCCGAGGAGCAGATCACCCTCACCTTCTGGCACATCTGGCCCACCGATCAGATGAGCGACATCGTCAAGGATTACATCGCCATCTACGAAGCAGAGCATCCCAACATCCGCATCGAAGCGAGCGCCTATCAGGAAGTGGACTACCAGACCACGAAGCTGCCCATCGCCGCTTCCACCAAATCCCAGGGCGACGTGTTCTTCTGCTGGGGCGGCGGTTCCGCCAAGACCTACGTGGACGCCGGCGCCGTGCTGAGGCTGGACGAATACCTGGAGAAGGCCAATGTGTACGACAGCCTGCTGGACGGCACCCTGACCTACGGCACCTATGACGGCGGCATCTACGGCCTGCCTCTCAAGCAGTGGGCCGGCGTGCTGTTCTGCAACCAGGAGATCTTCGATGAGTACGGCGTCAAGATCCCCGAGACCTGGGACGAGATGATGACCGCCGTGGAGACCTTCCGCGCCAACGGCGTCACCCCCCTGGTGCTGGGCGCCAAGGATGCCTGGCATATCGGCATGATCCAGAACGCCCTGGCCGTGCGCACGGCGGGCCCCGAATACGTGAATGCCGCTCTGTCCGGCGAAAAGACCATGAACACCCCGGAGATCGTCCGTTCCGCCCAGCTCCTGGTGGACCTGAAGAACGCCAAGGCGTTCTGCAACGGCACCCTGGGCGTCAGCTCCGAGGAAGCTCAGGAAGAGTTCTACATGGGCATGGTGGCCATGTATTTCGGCGGCAGCTGGTGCGCTTCCGGTTGTGACAGCCCCGACAACGATCTGGTGGGCAAGGTCACCGTGACCACCCTGCCCGTCGTGGACGGCGGCCTGGGCGACAGCACCACCTATTCCGGCGGCGTGATCGACTTCATGATGGTGAACTCCGCCACCGAGCATCCGGACGAGGCCTTTGATTTCGCCCTCGGCATGACCAAGTACATGTCCCAGGAATGCTACAAGATCGGCGACTCCCTGCCCGCCTGGAAGCTTCCGGATATCGATGAATCCGAAGTGTCCCCCACCCTGATCGCCATCAAGAACCTGATCCAGAACTCCACAGGCTACGTGCTGGCGTGGGATACCTTCCTGGCCGGCGCCGCCATCGACGCCCACTACCAGGCGCTGCAGGGCCTGATCGCCGGCACCATGACCCCCGAAGAATTCGCCGTGGCCATGGATGAAGCGGTCATCGCTATGTACGCCGAATAATCCTGCCGATCATTCGCTGCCCGGCCGGTCATCCAGCCGGGCAGCCCTTTTCAAGGAGGGATCCAGATGGAAAAAGCCCTGCGGGACAAAAAAGCCATCCTGTTCTTCGTGCTCCCGGCCTTCATATGGTTTTTCGCCATCGCGCTGTTCCCCGTGCTCCAGTCCGTCGGATACAGCACGCTGAACTGGAACGGCATTTCCGAAGGCAGATTCGTCGGCCCGGACAATTACTCAGCCCTTCTGACGGATGACCTGTTCTGGCAGTCCATCTGGCATTCCCTGATCCTGGCCGGAGCTTCCCTGTTCATCCAGCTGCCCATTTCGATGCTGCTGGCCATGATCCTGGCCAACGGCGTCAGGGGCGAGACCGCTTACCGGAACATCTTCTTCGTACCGGTGATCATTTCCGGCACGGTCATCGCCAACCTGTGGATGAAGGTCTATCATCCGTCATACGGGCTGCTGAACAACATCCTGAACTCCGTGGGGCTCAGCGGCTGGACCCACGAATGGCTCGGGTCAACGGACACGGCCCTGGGCGCGTGCTTCGTCCCCATGGTGTGGCAGTACATCGGCTATCACATGCTGTTGTACTATTCCTCCGCCAAGTCCATCAGCGAGGACATCCTGGAGGCCGCCCGGGTGGACGGCGCCAATAAGCGCCAGCTGGTGTTCCGGATCATCATGCCCCAGATCGTACCGATGATCAAGGCCAGCACGATTTTCGCCATCATCGGTTCCCTCAAATCATTCGACATGATCCAGATCCTCACCAAGGGCGGCCCGGTGCACGCCTCCGAGGTGCCGTCACTGCTCATGTACACCAATATCTTTACCACCCGCCGGTACGGGTACGCCAGCGCCATCGCCATTTTCATCATAATCGAGTGCCTCCTGTTCACTCTCGCCGTGCAGAAACTGTTCGGCGCGATCCAGAAAGAATAGAAAGGAGGCTGACGGCATGAGCACGATCACACAGACGAAGAAAAGGATCGGCAGCCTGAAAAACAGGACCGGCCCGCTGATGACGGCGTTCCTCATCATCGTGGCCCTGATCCAGCTGTTCCCCCTTTACTGGATGTTCTCCTTCTCCCTCAAGGACAATAAGGAGATCTTCGGCGCCAATCCCATGGGCCTGCCGCAGAAATGGCAGTGGGACAATTACTCCAAGATCTTCACCGCCGGCAGCATGGGCACCTACCTGCTCAACAGCGTGATCGTCACCGCCTCGACGATCCTGCTGACCCTGCTGCTCTCGGCCATGGCCACTTATGCCATCGTGCGCATGAAGTGGAAGCTGAGCAGGACGGTGTATACCATATTCCTCATCGGCATGATGCTGTCGGTGCAGGCGGTGATGCTGCCCCTGTACGTGAACCTGCAGCCCATTTTATCCACCCACTGGGCCCTGATCCTGCCCTACACGGCCTTCGCCATGCCCCAGGCCATCCTGCTGATGGTCGGTTCCCTGGAGGCGCTGCCCAAGGAGATGGAAGAGGCCGCCTTTATCGACGGCGCCAATATCTACCGGATCTTTTTCATCATCATCCTGCCGATGCTGGCGCCCATACTGTCCACCGTGGCGATCCTGACCTTCCTGAGCACCTGGAACGAGTACATGCTCGCTTTGGTATTCATCTCCACCGATAAACTGAAGACAGTCACCGTGGGCGTCAACGACATGGTGGGCAAGTATTCCACCAAATGGGGCGTCATCGGCGCCGGATTGACCATGGCCACGCTGCCCACCCTGATCATGTACGCGGTCCTGAGCAAAAACATCACCAACAGTCTGGCCATGGGAGCCGTGAAAGGATGACACCTATGAGATGCACCTGCCCCTATATCCCCTGCAAGATGCACGGAAACTGCAAAGCCTGTATCGCCCACAACATCCACACCGGTGACCTGGCCCACTGCATGGAAAAAACAGCGATGGCCCGCGGCGCGGTCATGCCGCTGCGCCTGCCCGGTAAAGTGTATCTTGAAAACGACTTTGAGGCCATGAGCCGGCGCAGCGCCGAACTGGTGGCGGATGTGGTGCGGGCAAAGCCCGACGCCCTGATCTCCCTGCCCGCCGGCAGCACCGCCAGGCGCACCTATGAGATCCTCAAAGAAATGGCGGACCGCGGAGACGTCGACTTCAGCCGCGCCCGGTTCGTGGCTCTTGACGAATGGCTGGACCTAAAGGATGAGAGCGAGAACTGCGACGCTTTCATGCGCAAGCACTTTTACACGCCCCTCGGCATCCCGGACGAGCGGGTGAAACGCTTTGATATCCACGCCGCCGACCTTGACAGGACCTGCCGGGACGTGGACGAGTTCATCTTCGCCCATTCCGGCATCGACGTGATGCTCCTGGGCGTGGGCATGAACGGGCATCTGGGGCTGAATGAGCCGGGCAGCGATTTTTCGGATTACGCCAAGGTGGTGGAACTGGACAGCGTCACGATGAACGTGGGCCAGAAATACTTTACCGGCGGCATGGAGCTGACGCGGGGCATCACCCTGGGCGTGCACCACATGTTCGACGCGAAGCTCGTGATCCTGCAGGTGGGCGGCGCGCACAAAGCGGATATCATGGAACGGGTACTGCGCACGCCTCCGACCGAGGATCTGCCCGCCACCGTGCTCAAGCTGGTCGACAACGGCGTCCTGGTCATCGACCGTGACGC
>CACZOZ010000094.1:0-4850 GCA_902782865.1 uncultured Eubacteriales bacterium | reverse complement strand
TTGCCGAACTGCGCCCAGCCCTTCTCGCTGTACTGCATCAGCATGGTGGTCAGCAGCATATTGGAGGTGGGCACGATCAGCACGAACAGGCTCAGCTCCCGCATGCAGGAGACCAGCGGCAGCAGGTATCCGGACAGGAAGGAGCTCTTCTGAATGGGGAAGATCACCCGGAGCATGCGCTTCCACCAGGGCACACCGGTGATCACCGCGGCCTCCTCGATCTCACCGGACAGCTGCAGCATAGCGTTCACGCCGCTGCGGGAGGCGAAGGGCAGATACTTGATGGACCCGGCCAGCGCCAGCAGCACGAAGCCGTGCAGCCATTCGAACCGGGCGGACATGCTCAGGTAGATGGCGCCGAAGGCCAGGGAGGGCATCAGGTAGGGGAAGAAGCTCAGGCTGTTCACCCAGGACGCCAGGCGGCTGCCCCGGCGCTTGGCCACGCCGTAGCCCACCAGGATGCCGCAGGTGCCGGCCACCAGGGCGCAGGTCAGCGCCAGGCCCAGGGACGTGCCCAGAGCGTTCCACACCTTGGGGTTGAGCAGGATGCCCGTGGAGTCGCCCTGATCCAGGCGTTTGGTCAGGTCGGTGCCGATCCAGAAGTCCAGGGTCATGTTGCTCAGGCTGTAGTCGCCGGCCTTGACGATCACGCTCTCCAGCGCGAAGGTGATGAGAGGCACCACCGCCACCATAAGGAGGATGATCACCAGCAGCACCGCGATGGGCACATTGGCCTTCTTCAGGTTGATCTTGGAGATCTGGCCGGACTTGCCCGTCACCGTGGTGAACTGCTTCCGGGAATTGGTCACCTTCTGGTTGAGCATCAGGATGGCCACGCCGAAGAGGATCATCACGCCCACGATGATGTAGGCCTGGCCCTTGAAGTTGTTCATCAGCTCCTTCATGGAGGTGCTCAGCACGTAGTACCGCACCGGCGACCCGAGGAACACGGGCACGGAGTAGGCGCTCATGGATGAGGCGAACACCAGGAGGAAAGTGGACAGCATGGCCGGCCGCACGATGGGCAGGGTGATGCGGGTGATGATGCGCCAGCGCGGGGTGCGCAGGATGGTCGCCGCCTCCTCCAGGTTGGCGTCCATGTTGCGAAGGATGCCGCCTATCAGGATATAGGCGAAGGGCGCGTAGTGCAGCCCCAGCACCAGGGCGATGGGGAAAAACCCGTACACGAACCACTCCGGCATGTAGATCCCGAACACCGAGGCCATGATGCCGTTGGAGGTCTTGAGCCCGATGTTCACGTTCTTGAAGAAGGTCTCCCAGAACAGGGCCAGGGTCCAGGAGGGCATGATGTACGGGAACACGAACACCGCGGACACGAATTTCTTGAACTTGAGATTGGTCCTGGTGATGAGGAACGCCACGATGCCGCCGAAGAGGATCGCGATGATCGAGGAGGTGACGGACACCGCCATCGTGTTCCAGAAGGGCTGGTAGAACTGCAGCTCGCTGTATTTGTTCTCGGCGGTGGCGAATATCCTCTGATAGTGCCACCAGGTAAAGGCGCCCACGTCCAGGCCGGTGGCCCGCTTCTCCCGCCCCAGATGCACCGTCACGGTCTCCGACAGCAGCGATAAAAGCGGATAGAGCGTCAGCACGGTCAGGGCGACGGCGAAGATAAGCAGGATGATGTTGGCGGGCCTGCTCAGCCAGCCCCTGAAGCGCCCGACCATCTTCCTGGTCTGAACTTTCCGGATCTGAGTCTGCTCCATGATAAGCCCCCTTTATGCCTCACGGGGATACCGGAGATCCAAGGAAAAGGCGCGCGGCAGTCGGTGCCGCCGCGCGCCGTGATCGGGTCGGATCACTGCAGATACATCTTCACGAAGTCTTCCACGTCCATATGGTCCAGGATGAACAGGGGATCCTCCACCACCAGGGTGTCCTTGTACACGCTCAGCGGCAGGTCGCCCTCCTTCTCGGGGATGGTGCTGTTGCCGGAGTAGGAACCGATGCTGCCGCTCCAGGGCGCGAAGCCGTCAGCGGTCATCAGGTACTCGATGAACAGCATGGCGGTGTAGGGACGGTTGGCGTTGGCGGACACCATGGCGTAGATCGGGTACATGAAACCGGCGAAGGGCTCCACCCTGTAGCCCTCGGCCTGGGCCGCGTACACCGCGGGGGTCAGGTTCTCGGAGATCACGGAAGAGGAGCGCAGCTTGCTGAGCACGAACAGGCCGATCTTGCCGGCGGCGGTGTCCTGGCTGATCTCCTCGGCGATGTTGGTATCGGACTTGCCGAAGGCGCAGTTGGGCAGGAACTCGGCGATCCACTTGTGGCCGGCGGTGGGATAGTCGCCCAGGTCGATGTCCTCGCCCTTCCAGGCCTTGTAGGCTTCCGCCAGCTTGCCGGACCAGTACTCGCTGGTGAGCATCACCAGGAAGTTCATGTTGACCTGCTCACCGGTGGGGCTCTTGAAGATGATGTTGCCCTTCATGGCCGGGTCGGTCAGCTCCCACACGTTCCTGATGGCGGGCACATTGTCGCCCTTGTTGTTGTAGATGAACAGCTTGTTGGTGAACTGATGGGCCAGGGGCACCTGATCGCCCTCGCTTACGAATTCCTTGATGCTGGCGGGCACGTAGTTGATGACGATGCCGGCGTCGATGGCGTCAAGCAGCTGGGCGCCGTCCTGGATCATCACCATGTCCATGCTCTCGGACTCCAGCTTGGTGTAGATCTCCAGGTCCTTCAGGTTGGTGGCGTTCACCTCGATGCCGTAGAGCGCCGCGAAGTTCTCGGCGGCGGTGGCGATGCGGCTGGTGGTGCCGGCGACGACGAAGGGGCCGCTTTCCGCCATGGCTTTTTCCACCAGTTCGTCATGGGTCAGGTCTTTGGCGCCGTCCACCACTTCCTGTACATCCGCCAGGGCGGGGATGACGGAAAGGATCATCAGGACGGAAAGAAGCAGGGCCAGGATCTTTTTCATGGGTATTTCCTCCTTAAAAATATGTTCCGAAATAAAGTGGGTCCTATCCTCACGCGGCCTTTTTGCGCCGCGGTGCGGTCACAGCCTCGGGGGCGCCTTGCCGGAAACGATGGCCCTGAGCGCGGTCACGGACTTGTCAAGGTATTCCTCCAGGCCCATCCCGGCCTCCTCGTCCCGACGCGTCACCTGGCTCTCCAGGTTGTAGCTCTCCGGCGCCATGGCTTTGAGCCGGGGCGCCAGGGCGGCGAAATCCACGTTCCCCTCCCCGGGCATGGCGTGCTCGTCCCCCGCCGCGGGGCCGTTGTTGTCGTGCAGGTGCATGGTCACCATCATGGAGCCGAATTCCCCGAGCACGTCCTGCCCCGGGGTGAAGCAGTGCTCGTGCCCGCAGTCATAGCAGAAGCGCACCCGCGGATGGGGCACCCGCTCGAACAGGAACCGGTTGTATTCCGGGAACCGGGTGTTCTCCACCGCGATGTCGACCCCGGCCTTCTCCGCCAGGTCCGTCAGGCGCCTCAGGCGCTCCGCCCCCGTCATGTTGGGCGGCAGCGTGACCAGCTTGCGGGTGGTGTGCATCACAAGGTTTTTGATGCCCCGCTCCCCGCAGGCTCTGAGGGCGGCGGCGAACTCGCGCTCGTAGTCCTCCCCCTGCTCATCGTCCAGCCACAGGGCTTCCGCCCGCCAGGTGGGGAAATGCGCCGTGCGGATCCCGAGGCCCGCCTTCACGGCCGCCTCATAGACCCCCTCCGGCCCCCCGTCCCTGATCCGGCCAGGAAAGCTGGGCTTGGCGCGCTCGCTGGGCGCCCACCAGATCATCACGTCGTCAAAGCCGGCCGCTCTCACGGCCCGCAGGCGGTCTTCCAGCGGGATATCAAAAAAACCGAACCAAAGGTTCTGCCCCAAAGAAGGCATTGCGAACATTTCCTTTCCGTTTCAATGCACGGATTGTACCATATCCGGCCATATATTGCAATCAGCCGGATGAAATTTCCGGGCGGCAAAACCAAAGCAAATCCATTGTCCGATGGGAAAAAATGGTGTATGATGGATGAAACGGATCAAGCCCGTCCCCACCGGACCTGTTTGAAGGAGCCAAAGCGATGAAAAGGATGAAGGATCCGCACTGGATCAGGCATACCCATGTGTTCGAGCCGGACGAATACGAGTGCTCCGCCTGCGGACAGATGTCCCCCGCCCCGGCGGAAAAATGCCCCGCCTGCGGAGAGACGATGCTCGGCCTGGAGGATCCCCGGGACTGGGTGGACGAGATGGCGGAGATGGACATCATCCTGGGCGACGACCGGCTGGGATGACAGCGGCCCAAGGATAGAAGGAGAGAGATCTTGACCAGACATGACATACCCTTTACCCTGCGGGACGGCCGGAAGGCCCTGATCCGCAGCCCCCGGGACGAGGACATCCCCGGCATGCTGGACTATCTGTATCAGTCCGCCGGGGAGACGGAGTTCATCATGCGTTACCCGGAGGAGTGCCCGAAATACACCCCGGAAGGGGAAAAAGCCCTGTTCGACCGGGTGAACGCGGCGGACAATGAGGCCATGCTGGTGTGCCTGGTGGAAGGGAAGGTGGCCGGGTGCTGCCAGGTCATGTGGAGCAGGGCGATCAAGACGCGGCACCGCGCCCAGGTGGCCATCGCCCTTCTAAAGGACGTGTGGGGCCAGGGCCTGGGCACCCGGATGCTCACGGAACTGATCGATATCGCCGGAGAGAATGAAAACATCCTGCAGGTGGAGCTCGACTACGTGGAGGGCAACGCCCGGGCCCGGGCGCTGTATGAAAAGCTGGGCTTCCGTCTGACGGGCGTCAGGCCCGACGCCATCCGCTTAAAGGACGGCACCCTGCTCAATGAGTGCTCCATGATCCTCAGACTCGACCGGTGACC
>CACZOZ010000093.1:0-7156 GCA_902782865.1 uncultured Eubacteriales bacterium | reverse complement strand
TCAGGCACACCGCGGGCACGGGCCGGTCCTCGGCGATGAGATAGGTCCCGTCCGCGGTCTCGGAGGGCAGGGCGCCGTCCTTAAAGGTGCGGAGCCTGAGGCTCGCGGTCTTTTTGATCTCCACGCCTTCTTTGGGCAGCACGGGGCTCTTTAAGGTGGGGGTCTCCCCGTCCAGGGTGTAGCGGATCACGGCGCCTTCCGCGCAGGAGGCCGTGACGGTGACCGCCGTGTCGTAATAGCCGCCCTTTTGGTCCGGCACCGGGGCCGGGACCCGCTCGGCAAATACAGCGCCGGTATTGGCCTTGCCCGGCGTGCTCTTCTCAAAGTAGCCGTATCCGCCCTTCCCGTCCGGGCCGTAGGACACGTTCCAGTACTGGAGGGGGAATTTGATCTCATCCTGCGTGCTGCCGTCCGGCGCGGTCAGGATGACCCGCTCCCCTTCCTGGCTGAGCTTGAAGGAGGCGTGGAGCCCCTTGCCGGTGACGGTATCGTCCCCCACGCACCACACCAGCAGCGTTTCGCCGCCCTTTAAGACGGTGCCGTCGGGGAAGCGCCATTTCTGCGGGTCTTTTTTGCTGTCGCTCAGGTACCAGCCGCTTAGGTCCGCCTTGCTTTTGCCGGTGTTTTTGAGCTCCACCCAGTCGTCGTGCCGCCCGTCCTTCCATTCGGCGCTGGCGGCCATGATCTCATTGATGATCACGCCCTCCGCGGCGGCGGAAAGGACGGGGAAGAGCAGAAGAAGAAAGAGCAGCGGCAGGATGATCCGTTTTTTCATAGGCGCTCCTACAGGTATTCGGGATTGACGGTCTTCTTTTTGTCCGGCTCGATGTATTCCGCTTCCATGCGGTCGAAGGGCACGTCCTCCAGGAAGTGCTCGGGCAGGAAACGGGCCTGGCGGAACTCTTCCCAGTCCCTCTCGTGGCGGGGGAGCACCAGGGGCCGGGGCACGTCCAGGGCGCGGCAGGCCGTGTCCAGGGCGTCCAGGAAGGTATCCGGGCCGCAGGGCACCGCTGTGTGATCCATGATCCTGGTCTTGCGCATCAGGCGCACCCAGAGCATCGCGGCCATGGGGCCTCCTTTCCGGCTTTCCGGGCCGACGGGAAAAGTGTACGAAGGTATTATACGGTCCCTTCGGGGAAAAGGCAAATGTCAGCGGATCACGGACTCGGCCAGCCGGTAGGCGGCCATGACGCCGTCGATATGGGTGCGCTCATAGGCGTGGGAGGCGAACACCCCGGGGCCGATCAGGGCGAACCGGGCGTTCAGGCCGGCCTTGAGGGCGGTGGCGGTGTCCGAGGAATAGCGGGGATACACGTCCACGGCATAGGGGAGCCCCAGGGCCTTGGCGTGGGCGATGATCTCGTTGGTGAAGCCGAAATCGTAGGGGCCGGCGGCGTCCTTGGCGCAGATGGAGACCTTGTCCTCCCGGCCGCCCAGGTCGTCCCCCACGCAGCCCATGTCGATGGCCAGGAAATCCCCGGCGTCGTACTGGTAGAGCTCCGAGGCGCCGTGGCCGATCTCCTCGTAAACGGTGAATACCAGGTAAGTCTTGCGGCGCAGCAGGAGGCTGCCGTCGGCGCAGGCGCGGGCCAGGGCCAGCAGGATGGCCGCGGCGGCCTTGTCGTCCAGGTGGCGGCTCTTGATGAAGCCGCTCTCGGTCACCACAGTGCGCGGGTCGAAGGAGACGATGTCCCCGGCGGAGATGCCCAGGGCCCTGGTCTCGCTTTCGGACCAGGTCCTCTCGTCCGGCACGATCTCCAGGGTCTTGTCGTCCCGCTTGTCCGGGGTGTCCTCGCTGCCCCACACGTGGCGGCTGGCGTAGACGCTCTGGACGGTGCCGGTGAAGTTCCTGCCCTCCCGGGTGTGGATGATCACGTTCTCGTTCTCCACCGAGTTGAAGCTGTAGCCGCCTAAGGGGGAGAAGCGCAGGCGGCCGTTGGGCTTGACGGAGCGCACCACGGCGCCCAGGGTGTCCAGGTGGGCGCTCAGGATGATGCCCGTGCCCTCCCCGCCCAGGGCGCAGATCACGGTGCCCTTGCGGGTGCGGACGGGAGCGAAGCCCATCTCCGTGAGCGCGTCGAACACGTAGCTCTCCGCCGCGCCGGTCATGCCGGTGGGGCTGGGGATGGCCGTGAGGGCCTTGATCTGCTGCAGGATGTATCCCTTCATATCGTTCATGATCATTCCTCCTGATGGTGATTTGTCTGTTACAGGATCGGGTCCGCTGAGGTGATGATGCCGCCGCCGATACAGCGGTCCCCGTCGTAGAGCACGGCGCTCTGGCCCGGGGTGACGGCGCGCTGGGGCACGTCGTGGCGGATATGGAGGCGGCTGCCCTTTCTGACCACCGTGACGCCCTGGTCCCCCTGGCGGTAGCGGAAGCGGCAGGAAAGGCGCACGGCCTCGCCCTCCGGCAGGGGCTCTTTGACAAAGGTGGCGTCCTCCGCCGTGGAACTGCCGGACCACAGAAGGGGATGGTCCTCCCCCTGGACCACGATGAGCCGGTTGTTTTCAAGGTCCTTGCCCACCACGAAAAAGCTGCGCCCGTCCCCCCGGCCGCCGATGCCCAGGCCGCGGCGCTGCCCCAGGGTGTAGTACATGAGGCCGTCGTGCCGCCCCACCTCTTCCCCCTCCGGGGTCACCATGGGGCCCGGCTGGGCGGGCAGGTAGGTCTTGAGGAAGGTCTTGAACTTCCTCTCGCCGATAAAGCAGATGCCCGTGGAGTCCTTTTTCTCGCTGACGGGCAGGCCCCGTTCCCGGGCCAGGGCGCGCACTTCGGCCTTGGTCATGTTTCCCACGGGGAACACGGCCTTTTTGAGCTGCTCGGCGTGGAGCATGTACAGGAAATAGCTCTGGTCCTTGTTGGGATCGGCGCCCTTTAAAAGATGCCCCTCGGGATCCGTGCGGACGAAGTGCCCGGTGGCGATCCGGTCCGCCCCCATCTGCAGGGCGTGGTCCAGGAAGGCCCTGAACTTGATCTCCCGGTTGCACAGCACGTCCGGATTGGGGGTGCGGCCGGCGCGGTACTCCTTAAGGAACAGGGAAAAGACCCGGTCCCAGTACTCCTTGGCGAAGCTGACGGAGTAGTAGGGGATGCCGATCTTTCCGCAGACCGCGGCCACGTCCCTGAAGTCCTGCTCCGCGGGGCACTGGCCGGCGTCGTCCTCCTCGTCCCAGTTCTTCATGAACACGCCGATCACCTCGTGCCCCTGCTCCTTGAGGAGCAGGGCGGCCACAGCGGAGTCCACCCCGCCGGACAGGCCCACGACGATCCTCACAGCACCGACGCCTCCTTCAGGCGGGCGTAGACGAGATCGAAGATCTCCCGCCCGATCACGTCCCGGTCCCGCGCCCCGTCCACGGTCACGAAGCGGGGATCGTTCGCCGCCAGGGCGTCGAAGGCCCGGGCATTGGTCTCAAAGAAATCCGATCCGCTGCGCTCGATCCGGTCCATCACGGCGGCCTTTTCCCGCCGGGCCAGGGCCGAAACGGCGTCCATGCGCAGGTAGATCGTCATATCCGGCAGGCCGGTGGAATAGGCCTCCCGGTTGATGGCGCGGATAAAGTCCGTGCCCAGGCCCCGGCCCGCGCCCTGGTACACCACGGAGGAGTCCACGAACCGGTCGCACAGCACGACGCGGCCCGCGCGCCGGGCGGGCAGGATGGTGTCGTGGATGTGCTGGGCCCGGGAGGCGGCGAAGAGCAGGGCCTCGGTCTCGGCGCACATGCCGTTGTCCTCCTTGGCCAGGAGGATCTTGCGGATCTCCTCGGAAAGGGGGCAGCCCCCGGGCTCGCGGGTGAGGGTCACCCGGTAGCCGAAGGCCTCCAGGCGGTCCTTCAGCGCGCGCAGCTGGGTGGATTTGCCGCAGCCGTCCACACCCTCGAAGGTGATGAAAAATCCCTTGGGCTCATCCTCCCCCGTCAGCTCCCGGATGAGGTCCTCCGGGGCATTCGGGGCCAGGGTGGGTTTTTCGGCCAGGATCTCCTCATCGTTCCCGTAGCCCCACATCGCGGCGCAGCTGTCCACGCCCGCGCGTTTGGCCCCGGTGATGTCCCCGGGGATGTCCCCCACCATGAGGGCGGGGCCCGGCAGCTTCTCCATCACCCGGCCGATGAGCGCGGCCTTGTCGGCGTGCAGGTCATTGAGGGCGGGGCAGGCCACGATGTCGAAAAAGTCCCTGAGGTCGAAATACTTTAGGATGGGCAGGGCCACCACCTCCGGCTTGCCCGTGGCCACCGCCAGGGCGCAGCCCATATCTTTAAGGCGCGTGAGCAGGCGGCGGATACCGGGATAGACCGCGTTGATCTTCCAGCCCTCCTGATGAACGTATTTCTCCCGGTACAGCGAAGTGGCGCGGGCGGCCTCCTCCGCGGTCATGCCGCAGTAGGCCATGTAGGACTCCGCCAGGGGCGGGCCCAGGAATCTCCTTAAGGTCGCCTCCGCCGGGCGGGGAAGGCCCATCCTGTCAAGGGCCGAGGCCGCGGCGTCCAGGATGCCGGCGGCGGAATCGGTGAGGGTGCCGTCCAGGTCGAAGATCACGGTCTTGTATCGCATGTCATTCCTCCAGGGCCTCCCGGGCCCACAGGTTGCCGCGGCGGGCGGCTTCCTCGGTGCTCGCGCCCTTTAACAGGGCGTCGATGATGCCGGCGCACAGGGCGTCCCCCGCGCCGGTGGTCAGGGCCCGGCCCGTCAGGGGCTGGGTGGGGCACAGCCCTCCGCCGCCCTCCCCCCGGTACCAGGTGCCGCCGGGCCCCAGGGAGATGAACACCCTTTTGACGCCCTGGGCGCGGAAATACGCGGCGGCCGCGTCGATATCCGTCTCCCCGGACAGGGCCAGGGCCTCCAGGCGGTTGGGCTTGAAGGCGTCCAGATACCGGTAGACGCTCCGGGCCCGGATCCCCTTGCGGGCGGACACCGGGTCCATGAACATCAGCCCCTTTCCGTACAGGAAAGCGCAGACCGCGGCGAGGGTGTCCTCCCGCAGGTTGCAGTCCACCACGAAAGCGTCCGCCGGCCCGGCTTTTTCAAGGGCTTCCAGGGCGGCTTTGGGGGTGAGGGCCTCCATGGCGCTCATGGCGCTCACGGCGCAGAGCATCTCCCCCGAGTTCTCATGCAGGCACAGGTAGATGCCCGGCTGAGAGGCGTTCCTCAGGGCGTGATCCAGACGGACCCCGTCCTTCAGGCACTGTTTTTCCAGCTCGTCCGCCAGGGGCCCCTGCCCCAGGGCGGTGATGAGGCAGGTCTCGTATCCTTTCAGGCTCAGGCGGCGCAGGATATTGCAGGTCACGCCTCCGGGCCGGAAGGCGACGGTGCCGGGGTTGGAGTCCCGCAGGGCCATCTCCCCGTCCGGGACGCCCAGGATATCCAGGTTGCAGCCGCCGATGCCCACGATCCTCATATCCCCGCCTCCGGGATCTTCCGGGTGATGAACATGCAGTCCCCGAAGGAGAAGAAGCGGTATTTCTTTTCCACCGCCTCGCGGTAGCATGTGAGGGCTTCCTCACGCCCCATCAGGGCGGACACCAGCATCAGCAGGGTGCTCTTGGGCAGGTGGAAATTGGTCATCAGGGCGTCCGTGGCCTTAAAGCGATAGCCCGGGGTGATGAAGATGTCCGTCATGCCCTCGCCGGGGAGCACTTTCCCGTTTTCGTCCGCCGCGCTCTCCAGGGTGCGCACGGTGGTGGTGCCGGCGCACACGACGCGGCCGCCCCTTGCCCGCGCGGTGTTGATCCTGTCGGCGGCCTCGGGGGTGATGCGGTAGAACTCCTCATGCATCACGTGGTCCTCCACGTTCTCGTCCTTCACGGGGCGGAAGGTGCCCAGGCCCACGTGGAGCAGCACGGGCACGATGTCCGTCCCCTTTTCCCGGATGCGGGCAAGCACTTCCTCGGTGAAATGCAGCCCCGCGGTGGGCGCGGCGGCGCTGCCGTCCAGGCGGGCGTACACGGTCTGGTACTGGGAGGGGTCCTCGAGCTTCTCGTGGATATAGGGGGGCAGGGGCATCTGGCCCAGGGCGTCCAGCAGGGCCTCGAACACGCCCTTGTACTCAAAGCGGACCACCCGGCCGCCGGCGGAAGTTACATCCTCCATCACGGCGGTGAGCTGCCCCTCCCCGAAGATCACCCGGGTGCCGGCTTTCAGCCTGCGGCCCGGGCGCACCAGGGCCTCCCATCGGTCCAGATCGATCCGGCGCAGCAGCAGCACCTCGCAGGGCACTTTGGTGTCCTCCTTGACGCCCAAGAGGCGCGCGGGGATCACCTTGGTGTCGTTGAGCACCAGCACGTCCTCCGGCCTCAAAAAGTCCGGAAAGTCGCGGAAGATATGATCCTCCCGGGTGTGGGAAACGGGATCGATCACCATCATGCGGGCGCTGTCCCGGGGCTCGGCGGGGGTCTGGGCGATCAGGCTCTCGGGGAGCGCGTAGTCAAAATCACTGGTCTTCATACGGTCGTATCACCTTTAGTCTTAAAACGGCCGCCCGTAGACGGGGCGGCCGCAGGGATGTTCACGGCGATCTTGTCACTCTTCAGGCTCGGGCGCGGGCAGCGCGCTGGTGCAGTGCGGGCAGCGGGTGGCCTTCTTGTCCACGACCTGCAGGCAGAAGGGGCACAGACGGGGCTCTTCCTTCGGGGGCTCCTCTTCCTTCTTTTTCAGGCTCTTGGCGTGGTTGACGGCCTTGATGATGAGGAACAGCACCAGGGCGGTGAGGATGAACTCCACCACCACGGCGCAGAAAGAGATCAGGCTGCCGGCGAAACCGGTGCCGCCGCCTTCCATTTTGGGCAGCGCGTCCAGGATGGGCTGCAGGAAAATGTCGATGACCGCGGTGACTACCTTGCCGAAGGCCGCGCCGATGATGACGCCGATGGCCATATCCAGCACGTTGCCGCGCATGGCGAAGGCTTTGAACTCGTCCAGAAACTTCTTCATAGCCGAATAACCTCCATTCAAAATTTGATACGGTGATTATAGCACCACGCGGGGGAGAATGCAATTTCTTTTTAGCGCTTTGCGGCGCTAAAGCACCGGTCCGGTAAACTATCGGGGACGGTTCTGCTTGACCCGTCCTTTCAGCCGTGCTATACTCTCCTTAGCAGGAAAGGGGAGATGATATGGCAAGGCAGGCGCGGAAATTGAGCGACAGCGGGTATATGC
>CACZOZ010000092.1:0-4140 GCA_902782865.1 uncultured Eubacteriales bacterium | reverse complement strand
TCTTCATGTTCATGTATCAGTTGGGATTGGTGGATAACCGCCTGGCCCTCATCATCCCCTCCATCGCGGCGGCTTCCACCGTGTTCTTCTTCCGGCAGTACCTGGAGGCCAACTTCCAGATCTCCCTGGTGGAAGCGGCGCGCATCGACGGCTGCGGTGAGTTCAGGACCTTCAACACCATCGTGCTCCCCATCATGGTGCCTGCCATGGCCACTATGGGCATCATGGCCATGATCGGTTCCTGGAACAACTACCTGACTCCCCTGATGCTGTTCACAAAGCCCGGCCTGAAGACCCTGCCCATGATGGTGCAGGAGCTGCGCGGCGATATCTACCGCACGGAATATGGCTCCATCTATCTGGGCCTGACCATGACGGCTCTCCCCCTGATCATCGTGTACTTCGCCTTCAGCAAGTACATCATCGCGGGTGTGGCTCTTGGCGGCGTCAAAGAGTAACAGATCACTGATCGGCATGTGCTAAAGACGCGGATGCGTCCGATGGCGGACGCATCCGCGTCCTTGCAAAAGGAGGGGAAATGGACATCAGTTCTCTCGTTTCCAAAATGACTCTGGAAGAGAAAGCCGGGTTGTGTTCCGGCCTCGACTTCTGGCACACCAAAGCTGTGGAGCGGCTCAACATTCCTTCCGTCATGGTCAGTGACGGCCCTCACGGTTTGAGGAAGCAGGACCAGGAAGGCGACCATCTGGGAGTGAATGACAGCATCAAGGCGGTCTGTTTCCCCGCAGCATGCGCTACCGCCGCGTCCTTTGACCGGGACCTGATCCGCCGTATGGGCGAACAGATCGGTGACAGCTGCCAGCACGAAAAGCTGAGCGTCATCCTCGGCCCGGCTGTCAATATCAAGAGGTCTCCCCTCTGCGGCCGCAATTTCGAGTATTACTCCGAAGATCCCTACCTGGCCGGCCAGATGGCTGCATCCTTTATCAAAGGGGTCCAAAGCAGGAACATCGGCACCAGCATCAAGCATTTCGCGGCCAACAATCAGGAGCACCGCCGCATGAGCTCTTCCTCCGATGTGGATGATCGCACCCTCCGGGAGATCTATTTCCCGGCTTTTGAGACCGCTGTCAAAGAGGCGGATCCGTGGACCGTCATGTGTTCCTATAACAGGATCAACGGGATATACGCTTCCGAAAATGAGTGGCTGCTCACGAAAGTCCTGCGCGATGAGTGGGGATTTGACGGGTTCGTCATGTCCGACTGGGGCGCTGTCAGCTCCAGGGTCCGCGGGCTTGCCGCCGGACTCGAGCTGGAGATGCCTTCCTCCAACGGGATCAATGACAGGAAGATCGTGGAAGCGGTACAGAACGGTACTCTGGATGAGAAGATCCTGGACAGGGCCTGCGAACGGATCCTGAAGATCGTTTACCGGTACGCGGACAACGCCCGTCCGGACACGCCCTGGGATCTGGAAGCGCAGGACGCATTATCGGCCGATATCGAAGCCGAATGCGCCGTGCTGTTGAAAAACGAGGGCGGCATCCTTCCCCTGGATAAAGATACCTCCGTCGCTTTCATTGGGGAGTTCGCCAGAAAGCCCCGCTATCAGGGCGGCGGCAGCTCCCATATCAACAGTTTCAAAGTGACCGGTGCCCTGGAAGCCGCCAAGGGGATGGATGTCACCTTCGCGCAGGGGTACGAAGGCACCGAAACAAACGAAAGTCTGATCCGGGAAGCCGCTGAGACCGCCCGGAAAGCTTCCGCGGCCGTGGTTTTCGCGGGGCTTCCCGATTCCTTTGAATCGGAAGGCTATGACAGAAAGCATATGCGCCTTCCCGACAGCCACGTCAGGCTGATCGAAGCCGTTGCCTCCGCCAATCCCAATACCATCGTGGTGCTCCATAACGGCTCCCCCGTGGAAATGCCGTGGGTGGACCGGGTCAAAGGGATCCTGGAAGTCTATCTCGGCGGCCAGGCTGTCGGAAGAGCGACGGTACGGCTGCTCTACGGTGACGTGAACCCCAGCGGCCATCTGGCGGAAAGCTTCCCGCTGAAACTCAGCGACAATCCATCGTATCTCTATTACGGCGGAGAAGGCAACAAAACGGAATACCGGGAGGGCGTGTTCGTCGGCTACCGCTACTACGACAAAAAGCAGATGGACGTGCTCTTCCCCTTCGGCCACGGGCTGAGCTATACGACTTTCGAATACACCGATCTTAAAGCGCGCGCGGAAGGATCGCAGGTATTCGTGACGGTGACCGCCAGGAATACCGGATGCCGCGCCGGAAAGACGGTCGTCCAGGTCTACACAGGTGCTGTCGGCGGTGACGTGATCCGCCCCGAACGTGAGCTGAAGGGATTTGAAAAGGTATCCCTCGGACCCGGCGAGGCCAAAGAAGTAACTTTTGTATTGGATCGGCGCGCGTTCGCCTACTGGGAGGAGCGCATCGGAGACTGGTACGTCCCGGCAGGCAGGTATACCATCGACGTGGGTGACTCATCCCGTCATCTGCCGCTCCATGCCGAGGTCGTGCTGGAAGGTGATAAAGCCCTGCCGCGGTCCTATGACATGAACAGCATCATGATGGACATTCTGGCGGATCCCAGGGGACGTGAGATCATAAAGCCTCTGCTGGCGCGGAACATGTTCGGGAACGGCGGTAATGAGTCGGACACCGCGAAGGACGCCATATCCGATGAAATGGGCATGGCCATGATGAATTATCTCCCCCTTCGCGGCCTGGTCAGTTTCGGTGGGGACGATAAAACGCTCCGCCTGATCGAAGATATGCTCAAATCACTCAACAGTCAGTCTGTATCGGGAGGCAGCCTATGAAATTCGGACACTTTGACGACACTGCGCGGGAATACGTCATCGAAACGCCCCGTACGCCCTACCCCTGGATCAATTATCTGGGCTGCGAGAATTTTTTCGGGATCATCAGCAACACGGCCGGCGGCTACTGCTTTTACAGGGACGCCAGGCTCCGCCGCATCACCCGCTACCGTTACAATAACATCCCCGTGGATGACGGCGGCCGCTACTTCTACATCAAGGACGGGGATACGGTGTGGAACCCGGGCTGGAAACCCGTCAGGACCGAGCTGGACGAATACTCCTGCCGGCATGGCATGGGGTATACTGTCATCACAGGCAAAAAGAACGGCCTGAAAGCCAGCCAGCTGGCCTTCGTTCCCCTCGGGATCAACGCTGAGGTCCACCAGATCACGCTCACCAACCAGACCGAACAGCCTAAAGACGTCACCCTCACCAGCTTCGTGGAATTCTGCCTGTGGAACGCGCAGGACGACATGCTCAATTTCCAGCGCAATTTCAACACCGGCGAGGTAGAGATCGAAGGGAGCGTGATCTACCATAAAACAGAATACCGGGAACGCCGCAACCATTACGCGTTCTATGCCGTCAACGCTCCTCTGTCCGGTTTCGATACGGATATGGAGACCTTCCTCGGGCTGTATAACGGGTTTGACGCTCCTCAGAGCGTCATGACCGGCCGGATGGGGAACTCCGTGGCCTCCGGCTGGCAGCCCATCGCTTCCCACCAGATCAAGGTCCACCTTGAGAAAGGCGAGAGCAAACGGTACAATTTCGTGCTCGGATACGTCGAGCTGCCCGAGAAAGAAAAATTCTCCGCGCCCGGCATCATCAACAAGGCGCCGGCGAAGGAGATCATTTCCCGACTGACCACAGACGAACAGGTATCGTTCGCCTTCAATGCTCTGAAGAAGCACTGGGACGGGCTCCTGAGCGCTTACACCCTGACGACGAACGATGAAAAGCTCAGCCGGATGGTGAATATCTGGAATCCCTATCAGTGCATGGTGACCTTCAACATGAGCCGCTCCACCTCCATGTTTGAGAGCGGCATCGGCCGCGGCATGGGCTTCAGGGATTCCAGCCAGGATCTTCTGGGGTTCGTGCATCAGATCCCCGAACGCGCCCGGGAACGCATCCTGGACATCGCCGCTACCCAGTTCCGTGACGGCGGCTGCTATCACCAGTTCCAGCCGCTGACCAAGAAAGGCAATAATGATATCGGCGGCGGATTCAACGACGATCCCCTGTGGCTGATCGCCGGCACGGCGGCCTATATCAAAGAGACCGGGGACTTCGCCATCCTGGATGAAAAAACGCCCTACGACTCCGATCCG
>CACZOZ010000091.1:0-3221 GCA_902782865.1 uncultured Eubacteriales bacterium | reverse complement strand
TTTCCCGATAGCGTGAACCCAGATCCATTACCGCGTCTGTGACGGTGCCGCACCTGAGATCGAACAGGGCCTGCAGGTCCTTATCTTCCAGCTCCCAGCAGCTGCCGTCGAAGCTTTTCAGGCCCAGAGGGTCATCTTCTCCCCGGTGCGCCCGTTCCGAAAGTGCCGCACAGGCGGCTTTGAGCCGGTCCGGGTCCAGCCCCGCGGTACGCATCTTCTCCAGGCATGCCGGGCAGAAGCAGCTCAGCACACCGCTGAGTCCGAACTGGAAGGAGGGGAATCGGATCCTGTCCAGGAACACGCCGTCGAACGCGCCTTTGTTGAGATGCTTCAGGCTCTCCTCAAAGAATACATCCCGGTTTTTCCGGCTTTGAGGGCAGCGGAAACGGAACCCGTCTTTGAGCTGCCGGTCTTTGAGGAAAGCATTCCCATGATGATCGATCAGGGGATCGAACTCAGCGAGACTGTCCCACTCGGAGAATGCCGGCAGCCACAGATACATCCGGCTGCCCTTTTGATCCGCGATCTCTCGGATGCGTCTGTATACGTCTTCGGGAGCTCCCACACCGCATACCATGGCTTCGGCCGGATGCTGTGTCTGGATCCGGCCGACCTTTTGTATAAGGCTGTCCCAGTCCTGCGCTCTGCTTGTCAGGCCCCATAACTGATAGATGGCTTTCATAATTCATTATACTCCAAAAAAGAAGGGAGGAGCGCCGGCCCCTCCCTTATTGAATGTCTTATTTCGCGATGACCGCGTAAGCGGCAGCGCCCTGATCGATCACTTCCTGGAGGCCTTCATCCTTCAGTTCCTGATATTTCTCAAAGAACTCATCTACGGAGATCTGGCCCGCGATGCACTGATCGCGCAGAACGCAGACGCCGTTCTTGATCAGCTCACCGTGATACTCCACATAAGCCTCGGTATCGAGCACGGGGGGCAGGCTGTAGAAGTAGGGCTCGTTGATCACGAAAAGGCCGTCGTAGAACGACTGGATCTGTTCCGCCAGGTCGTCATAAGCCATGCCTTTGGTGAGGCACTGCATGAAGGAATCCTGCAGACGATAATGGGGGAAGGGCATATAGTCCAGGCCGAGCTCACGGGCGGACGTGAAGCCGTTTGCTACTACTTCGGGCTTCATGACGGGCTTGCCGTCCACATAGTCGAAGGTGACGCCTTCACGACCGTAATTGGCGATGGTATAGCCTTCCTCGGAGAAATACCAGTTGAAGAATTTCACGATATCGATGATCTTTTCCTCACTCACATTGGCACTGACGCAGTAGGACACATACTTCCAGTCACGGCTGTAGGTGTTCTGATCGCCGTAGGGGCCCGGGATCGGGACCGTGGTGCGCCACAGTGCGTCTTCATCCCCGCTGGTGCGCAGAGCGGTGGAGGAAACGGAAGCGCGTTCTGCCCAGGTCCAGGCAGTGCCTACCAAGCCGCTGTCCATGACAGTGAACAGGGTGCTCTGGTCACGGCTGCCGAACTCGGAATCCAGGATGCCCTCAGCCCTGAGCTGCTGCATTGTCTCAAGGAACTCCCTGTAGCGGGGATGGTCGTAAACGAAACCATAAGTACCGTCATCCATCACGCAGAACTGGCAGTCCTTGGAGCAGCGGATACCGAAAGCGTTGAGCAGCCCAATCAGGCTCTGCTCACCGTTGGCGTCCGTGTTGTAGGCCAGGGGGATCTCATTGGTGGGATCGCCGTCGCCGTTGCAGTCATTGTCACGGAAGGCGCGCCAGGCAGTCATGTATTCATCCCAGGTGGTGGGCACCGCGAGGCCCAGAGCGTCCAGCCAGTCCTTGCGGATCATATTGGACATGGCACCGGGGATCTTGATGACGCCGGTGATGGTGTAGATGTGGCCGTCGCCGGAACGCCAGGTGACCATATTCTCCTCACCTACGGCAGCGATGATATTCTGGCCGTATTCTGCGAGGTAATCGTCCAGAGGAACGATCGCACCTTCATTGGCGAGATTCATAATGCCGTAGCTTTCCGGATTGATCAGATCGGGAAGATTCTCAAGTCCGCCGGATAAGAGGGTGCCAAGCTGGGTGTTGTAGTCGCTCTGCTGGCGCCAGTCAAATTTGAAACTCACGTTGGTCGCTTCTTTGATGGCCGGGAACGGGGTAAACTCCTCATTTTCGATGTTATGGGGCGCCCAGGTGCTGGCAAATACGGTGATCTCGAGCCCGTCATCGAACCACAGGGCTTTTTCCTCCGCCATGGCTGCGGGGACCAGGCCGGCAAGCATCAACAGGGCCAGCATGTACGCGATCGCTTTTTTCATCTGACCATCCTCCTTATTGTTTTGTGACAGGTCATTCCCTGCCCTTTCGTTAATTGGATGATAAAATAAGATCTCGCTTCTGTCAAGCTAAAGATCAATGATAAAACGAACAAAAGACAGATATAAAACTGACTTGACTTTCGCATGGTAACGTGGTAATATGCTGCCATACGATCATCGGAGGGGGTCATTATGGCGCTTCACAGGGACGAATTGACGGACGAGCTCTTCCGGTCCATCCTGTCATTGAAGGATGTGGACGAGTGCTATGAGTATTTCGAGGATCTGTGCACGGTCAAGGAGATCCGGGACATGGGGCAGCGCCTGTGCATCGCCCGGATGCTGGATCGGGGCAGTTCCTATCTGCAGGCGGCGGATGCCGTGGGGGCCAGTTCGTCCACCGTGGGGCGGGTGAAACGGTGCCTGGATTACGGCAGCGGCGGCTACCGGAAGATCCTTGACAGGCTGGAGGACAGGGATGATGAAGGAATATGAAGCGGTCCTGGACCGGCAGGAGACCGTCAGCGCGCGCCTCAGGCACCTGTATTCGTCCTGGGGCTTCAGGCCGTACAAGATCAGCCGCTTCGAGGAATACGACCTGTATATGCGCTATAAGAGCTTCCTGAAGGATGAAAGGATCCTGACCTTTACGGATACGGACGGCAAATTGATGGCCCTCAAGCCGGATATCACCCTCTCCGTGGTCAAGAATTGCCGGGAGGAGGACTATCCCTTAAGGGTCTGCTATCTGGAGAGCGTGTTCCGGGTGCCCCAGGGGGCCATGGGCTTCCGTGAGATCTTACAGACCGGGGTGGAAGCCATCGGCCGCCTGGAGGAGTGGGATCACTGTGAGGTCCTGCTTCTGGCGGCCCTGAGCCTGAGGATGATCAGCCCGGGAGCCTGGCGGCTGGACGTGTC
>CACZOZ010000090.1:0-3057 GCA_902782865.1 uncultured Eubacteriales bacterium | reverse complement strand
GGCCCATCACCTCGCCCCAGGCGGCAGCCACTTCCTTGCTCCAGGAGCAGGCGATGACCACTTCGATGGGGAAGCCGAGGGAACCGGCGCCGGTAAAGTTATTGTTAATGGCGGCGGGCCCGTCAGAGTCGATGTTCTGAACCTTCTTAATGGAGTCGATGGCGGGGGTCTGATAGCCGGCCAGGGCGATCATGTTGCTCATCTCGTCCACGGTCAGCTGGTCCAGCAGCCTGTCCCATGAAGGATCGTCATAGCTCTTGCCCCGCACGTCATAGATGGTCATTTTGCCGGGAACGCCGGTGGCGGGCATCTCATCGCCGGGATCGATGTAGGCGTTGGGGTCATAGTTGCTGTTCAGGTGATAGTCGGCGATGTATTTTTCGGCCATCTCGGTGCTCGCGGGCGCGGCCGCCGCTTCGGCGTAGTTGGCGAAATGATCGGCGCGGGACAGGTAGGTCACCTCGCCCCGGGCATCCTGCAGGCGGTTCACGGCGGGCAGATCATCCGAGGAACGGGGATGGCTCTCGTCGTATCTCACCTCGGCTGAAAGGCTGTAGGTCCTCTTGTCCAGGATATTGTGGGAGTTGTCGTTGACGGAGATCACGTAATCGCCGCTCTCCAGCACGTAGCAGCCTTTCCCCTTTTCGTCATAGGAGGCCATGTCCTCGTTCAGGAAGGAGAAGGTGACGGTCTGGCTCTCGCCGGGCTGCAGGACGGCGGTCTTCTCAAAGTCCAGCAGGTTGGCGGAGGCTTTCTCGATGCCGCCGTTGTAATAGGGCGGCTCATAGAACACCTGTACGGTGTCCCTTCCGGCTTTCGCGCCGGTGTTGGTGACGGTGACGGTGAAGCTGATCCTGTCGCCCTCGACGCTCAGGTCGCTCATGGTCTGGGTGAAGGTCGTATAGCTCAGGCCGTAGCCGAAGGGATACTGCACCACCTTGTCATAGTCGATGACGCCTTCTTTGGCAGCGGTCTCATAGAACTTGTATCCCACGTAGATGTTCTCGTTGTAGTTGATGAAGGAGGGGGCGTACCGAGTGGGCACGCCGGCGTTCATGCCGTCCACGGTCATGTCGGTCATGTTGCTGTAATCGGTCTTCTCGGCGTTCAGGTAGTAGGGCGCCTGATCGATCTCATACACGAAGGTATCGTTGGTGCGGCCGGAGGGGTCTACGGTGCCGTTCAGGATCTTTCCCAGGGCGTTGAAGCCCACGTTGCCGGGGCCCGGAGCCCAGATGACGGACCTGATCTGGCTGTACTGCTCCACCCAGCCCATCTCCATGGCGTAGGCGGAGTTGAGCACCACGATCACCTTGTCGAAATTGTCGCAGGTAAGCTTCACCATGTCCCGCTCGGTCCGGGAGAGCTGCAGGTAGTGCTCGCCGGGAAGGAAGTCGTCATAGTCCGCGGAATTGTTGGTATAGACCGCCCTGGTCATGTCCTGAGGGATATCGTTGTGGCCCTCGCCGGCGTACCGGGAGATCACGATCACCGCTGTGTCGGAGAAGGCCTTGGCGTTCGCGATCAGGCTGTCGGGATAGGTGGAAACCGGCGGCTCGGGCAGGTCCCATTTCTGTTTGGCTTCGATGTTCATGGCCCCGCGGCTGGCGCAGTAGGCGGTGTAGAAGTCCATCAGCTCCGTGTTCACCTGATAGCCCGCGTTCTCCAGCCCCTGGCGCAGGGACACCACGGGGAACAGGTCGTTGATGCCGCCGGAACCGGTGCCGCCGTAAGCGGGATTGGAGGAGGCCCAGCCGAACAGGTTCAGATTGCCGCTGCCGCTCATGGGCAGAAAGTCGTCCTTGTTCTCAAGCAGCACGAAGCCCTGGGCCGCCACGTCCTCGGCTACTTCCCGGGCCCGGGCGGTGGTGCTTTCGGTGACGGAACCCTTGCCCATGGCCATGGAGATGATGGCGTACATGGGGTTCCAGATGATGACGTTCACCAGGATGCACACGGCCAAAAGCGCCGCCATCACGGTTTCGCCGCGGATCAGGCCGCGCAGGGGCTTTTTCACTTTGCGCACCGCGATGATGACGGCGGCGGCCGCGATGATCACGACGGCGATGCCGATCAGGTAGGGAAGGCAGGTCTGCAGTACGCCCAGGACGTCTGACCAATCGACTTTCAGCATGGGGGTCCTCCTTGTTTTTGAAACTTTTTGTCGGGAATGTTCACGGCAGGAAAGTTCCTGACACCGTGTCTATACCAAATATGGCAAAACGCCGCCGGAAAAACAATGCCAGTTTTTCGGTTTCGGCACGTTTCTTGACAGATACGGAAAAGTGTCATAGACTTTGAACGATCTCTGACATACTGTAAAGAAGAAATCAACGATGAACGGAGCGTGAAGCGTATGCCCGCCCAGACCCGGAAAACGGACCGCCGCACCCTGTATACCCGCCAGGTGGTGAAGGACGCTTTTTTGGAGCTTTTGGAGACCAGCGCCTACGGACAGATCAACGTGACCATGCTGTGCCGGCAGGCGGAGATCACCCGTGCCACTTTCTACCTGCACTACGCGGACCTGAACGCGGTGCTGGACGAGGTGATCGCCGATGCCCTGGACATCGCCGAGCACAGCGGCAGTCCGGAGGATTTCCAGACCCGGGAGCGGCATCTTCGCGCCGTTATGTGGGACGGCCCTCAGGCCATCCGGGGGCATGAGGAATATCTGGCCCCCTGCCAGCGCATCGCGGATACACAGAAGTACCGCAGCCTGTTCATGGACGATTCCCTGGCCTATTACATCATCCGGAAGATGTACCTGGCTGAGCGGGATGCGTCCGTGCCCTGGCTGCAGCGGTCCTGCGATATCAGTTATGAGGACGCGGACCGGCTCTTTATGTTCGTGATCCACGGGCTGTATTATGTGAACCGCTCCATAAAATGGGAGAAGGATGACGCCTGGTACCGGATGCAGTACCTGGTGAACGAGCTGTTCTTCAAAGGGCTGGAGGGGATCAGGACCCTGCCGGAGGAGCACAGGAAGCCTTGAGAGAGAGGATGCAAAGGGATGAGGATCACGGTGCTGGCGGAGAACACTTCCGCCAAGGG
>CACZOZ010000089.1:0-2215 GCA_902782865.1 uncultured Eubacteriales bacterium | reverse complement strand
TCGGACGTGGGCAATATCAGTCTGGTGGTGCCCACGATCCAGCCCACGCTGTCCATCAGCGCCGAGACGATCCCGGCCCACAGCGAGGCTTTCCGAGACGCGGCCTGCTCTCCGGAGGGGATGAAGTTCGTTCCCCTGGCCGCGAAGGCGATGGCCCTGACGGCTCTGAGGCTCCTGACGGAGCCGGACACCCTGGCGGGCATCCGGTCGGAGCACGCCGCTCTGATGAAAAGCCGGGAGGAAGGCTGATCGCGGCACGGCTTGACGCTTTTCTTCATACAGTGATAAGATACCTCCTGTTCCCGTACGGAACAAGGAGGTCTTTATTTGGAAAGGGTCATACGTTTTGACTTGAAGCCGTGGAGCCGCAGCGTTTACTCCGCCATCCGCGATGCCCAGGTCATGGCCGGGTACGACAGGGCCTGCAGGTCCGCGTTCACCGCGGAGGGGACGGACGAGGGAGATTTCATGATCCCGCCCGGGTTCGATTATTTCTCCGAGGAGGGCCTCCGCGGTCTTGAAGCCGATAAAAAAAGAGAACTGGTTCTGGAGAGATTCGATCAGGAGATCTACTGGATCTCTTCCCATGAGGAGAACCTCCTGAAGCTTCTCCTGATCGGAGACGGTTCGGTGCCCTTCGTGCCGCCGATGGTGCCCGTGGCGGAGGGACTTTTTCGGCGCTGCTGGTGTTATATCGGGTATGACGGGGACTATCAGCTCAGGCTCCAGGACGGCCTGACCCGTCTTCTGACGGAAAGGCTCCAGAGCCCGGCATTCGCCATGTCCCGGCACATGATGTTCCGTCTGGAAGCGATCATATTCTCCATCGTGTTCGTCTACGGCTACGCCAATCTGTCCCTGATCACCGACATGATCTGTGAGGCGGTCACCCAGGCTGGCCTTAAAATGGACGGCACCAGCCTGAAGCGCACCGCGAAAGGCCTGACGGATCACATCCGCCGGGAGCCCGGGGGAGAATACCTGATCCATCCGGCTCTCCGGGACCCGGATAAGCTCATGGCCCAGTCCCTGAACTACTGGAACGGCAATATGGCCATCACGATCCAGAACCTTCAGGGCGGGATGAACGCCTGCCTTCCCGTGGAAAGGGAGGCGGTGGAAGCGGCCAACAGGTACCTGGCGGAGCTGAGTCGGAACGACCCGGAACTGGAGCATATACAGGAAAATGTTTATTATATGTTCAAACAGGGCGCTTCCCTGGAGGAGGCGGAGGAATACCTCAGTCCCAAACTGAGTTTTTCAGGCTCCAGGCAGCTTCGGTCGATCCTTGAGAGCCTGAAACGCGACGTGGTCCCCTGGGGAGCGGCGCTGGGGAGCGTGATCAGCTGATGCATCTGTATCGCTGGCGGATCCCGGAAAAGGAAAACGGCTCCACCGTCTTCAACGCGGTGCGGCGCGGTCTGCCGCTGATGCCCAGGGAACAGATCCTCAGGGCTTTTGCGCGGCGGGATGTCCGGATGGATGATGTCCGCTGCCGGCGGGACGATCCGGCCCGCCCGGGATGCGCGGTCAGCGTCTACACGGACTTTTTTCCGCAGATCAGGGTCCTTTATGAGGATGAACGGGTGGTGGTGATCCACAAGCCGGCGGGGCTCTGCGTCGAGGACGAGGCCTGCGGCATGACGGTGCTGAGCCTTCTTACGGAGATGTTCTCTCAGCCCGTCTGGCTCTGCCACCGGCTCGATACCCGCACGGAGGGGGTCCTTCTGCTGGCCAGGGACGAGGAGGCTTACCGCCTGTGCGCGGACGCTTTCGCCGCCCGGCAGACCGAAAAGCGCTACGAGTGTCTGGTGCGCGGGAAGATGGACCCGCCGGAAGCCGTTCTGAACGCTTATCTGGTCAAGGACGCTCAGGCCGGGAAGGTGCGCGTGGTCACGCATCAGGGCCCGGGCGCGCTGAAGATCACGACGGGCTACAGCGTGCTGGAGGAATCGGACGGCATGAGCCGGCTCGCGGTCACGCTCTATACCGGCCGCACCCATCAGATCAGGGCGCATATGGCCTTCATCGGTCATCCCGTGGTGGGGGATGACCTCTACGGGGACCGGCGGCTGAACCGGGCCCTGGGCCTGCCGCCGCTGAAGCTTTGCTCCGTGGAGCTCCGCCTGACCTTCCCTCCGGATGGACCTCTGTCCTATTTGAACGGGAAGCGATTCACCACATCCGCGTCTTTTTAAGGAGCAGATATGTCGGA
>CACZOZ010000088.1:0-3790 GCA_902782865.1 uncultured Eubacteriales bacterium | reverse complement strand
GGGGCTTGGGAAAGTTTTTCGTCAGGGGATAGAGCCGCGTGGCGTAGCCGGCGGCGAGGATGACGCATTTCATAATTTGACTCCGTCTGCGCTTTCACACAGCGCGCTCATATACTTGCCTTCCAGGGCGGGATATTCCTTCAGGTAGCGCTCGCCCACCGAGCGCAGGATGTCTTCCGCTTTGTCCGGATCCACCAGCGCCATGCAGCAGCCCTTGAATCCGGCGCCGCTGAACCGGCCGCCGTAGATCCCATCCGTCTCGGTCATGATGCGGTAAAGGGTGATCAGTTCCGGACAGCCGCACTCGTAATTCTCGATGCTGCTCTTTCCGCTTTCGAAGATCAGCTTCCCGTAGGCGTCCAGGTCCCCTCTCCGCCAGGCCTCGGCCCCCTCTTCCGCCCGGCGGTATTCCCCGAAATAGTGCTCCGCCCGGCGGCGGAAAGCGGCGGGCAGTTTCTCCTTGCAGGCCTCGAACACGGGAGTGGGCACGTCCCTCAAGCGGGTGTCGGCGAACTTGCCGTAATTCAGCCCCGCGTGGGCCAGCAGGCAGTAGGCGGCCGCCTTGCACTCGTCCTGCCTGAGATTGTAGGCACTGCTCACCAGGGACCGCTCCAGCCCGCTGAAAAATACGGCGATCCTGAAGGGCTTCATCCGGGGGCTCATGGGGATCAGCTCATAGCTGTCGTCGGCGCAGTCCAGGTACAAAAGGTGGTCCTTCCGGCAGAGCACTTCGCAGCTCTGGTCCAGCTTGCCGCAGTTCACCCCCACATAGAGGTTCTCCGCGGCCTTGGCCATCAGGATAGTCTCCCACGGGTCCAGACGGATGCGGTTCACCGCCGCCAGGGCGGACAGGAAGGCGATGATCACCGCCGCGGAGGAACTCAGCCCGCCGATGGGCAGCGTGCCCTCGATCACCGCGCTGATACCGTAGCGCAGGGGGTACTTTTCCGCCAGCATCTTGGCCGCGCCCCGCATATGGTCCGCCCAGTCACCTGTCTTTTTTTCCGGGATGGCGCCCACATGGAACTGGGCTCTCTTCGGGAAATTGAGGCTCTGGAGCTCCACGACGCCGTTCTCCTTGCGGCCGAAAGCGATGTGGATGCCTTTGTCGATGGCCAGGCCGTTGATCTTGCCCCATTGATGGTCGATATGAGCGCCCAGGGGAGAGATGCGGTACGGGCAGAAGGACGTGTTGTCCGGCACGCGGCCGTAGGTGGAGAAATAAACTTCTTCGCAGCGCATTTTCGTCGTCCTTTCGATCCTCAGGAATGCTCTATTTCTATCAGATAGGGCGGTTTCTGTCAAGCGCGGAAGGTAAATCGGCAGGCTGTCGGGGAAGAAAGATGGCGGTTTCTAGCCTTTCACCGCGCCGAGCATGATGCCGGACACAAAGTATTTCTGAAGGAATGGGTAAATGACGATCATGGGCACCATGGAGACGACCAGTACGGCATTCCTTGTCTGCTGCCCGATCGCCGCGACACCGTTATCCGTGGTCATGGCGGCGGAAAGGCCATACATGGAGGATTGAGACTCCAGCACGACTTCTTTCAGGACGAGCTGAAGCGGATACTGCTCTCTGGAAGAGATGAACAGCAGGGGATTGAGGTAATCATTCCAGTGATCCACGATCACCCACAACGCGACCGTGGCCAGAACGGGTTTGGCCAGGGGCATGATCAGCCTGAAAAGGATAACATAGTCGTTGGCACCGTCCATATAAGCGCTCTCCACGATGGAGCGGGGGATCGAGACGAAGTAGCTGCGCACGATAACGACATAATAGGCGACGATCATGGCGTTGATGATCAGTGACCACAGACTGTTGATCAGCCCAAGCCATCGGATCGTCATAAAGGTAGGAATGATGCCGCCCGAGAACCACATGGTGAACAGGATGAAAAGATGATAGAATTTCTTTCCGAAAAAGTCCCCGAAGGCAAGGGGATAGGCAGCGACGCAAAGGCTGACCATGCTGATAAGGCACCCTACACCTGCGACAAAGAAGCTGTTGAATATGCTTTTCCAGATGATCCTGTTGGAGAATATCAGGTCATACGCGATCACGCTGAAGCCTTTGGGATAGAAGGTCACGTCTCCCCGAAGCACATGTGCGTCACTGCTGATGGAAATGGATACCATGTTGAGCAGCGGGTACAGGAAGAGAGCCAGCATGATAAGCATCAGGATGACGTTGACCGTGTTGAATACCTTTTCTCCCGTGCTAAGACGGATGAAACGGCTGTTTTTTCTTTTGTGCCCGGAGGCGGTCTTTACTGACATGCTCCCACCTCCCTAAAACAATGATGTATCCGACACCCTGCGGCTGATGGTGTTGGCGATGAACACCAGAGCCACGTTCAGTACGGAGTTGAACAGGCCTACGGCAGTGCCGTAACTGTAGTTACGCTCCTCCATGCCCAGCTTGTAAACCCAGGTGGAGAGCATCTCCGATGCGCTCAGGTTCAGATTGGTCTGCAAAAGATAGACTTTGTCAAAGCGGACGCTCATCATTTTTCCCATCTGCAGGATCAGAAGCGTGATGAATGTGCCCGCCAGTCCCGGCAGCGTGACATGGATGATCTGCTGGAAACGGTTCGCGCCGTCGATGCGGGCTGCCTCGTACAGCCCCTGATCGATGCCGGAGAGAGCTGCGATATAGATCACCGCGTCCCAGCCGATAGTCTGCCACACACCGGAGATCACGTTGATGGTCACGAAATAGTTCGGATCATTCAGGTAATCCACCGGCGTGCCGCCCATGCTTTTGGTCAGATACGCCAGGGTCCCCAGGCTGGGAGAGATAAAAATGCGGATCATGGAGACCAGAACCACAGTGGAAATAAAGTGGGGAAGATAGGATACCGTCTGTACGGTTTTTTTGAAGCGATCGCTCTGGAGTTCATTGAGAAGGATCGCAAAGATCACAGGCGCGGGGAATAAGACCACCAGCGCCCAGATATTGAGCCTCATGGTATTGAAGATATAAGGCAGCAGATTTTTGTTGCCGAACATCTTGGCATACCACTTGAGCCCCACGTACTTGGATCCGTCGAAACCCTTCAGCAGCTTGTAATCGTACAGGGAGATGCGCAGGAACCACATCGGCACATAGCGCAGCAGGAGAAAATAGATCATCACCGGGATGACCATCATATACATCCAGCGATTGCGCCACAGCCTGCGCCTGAAAACGGCCCAGTCCTTTCCACGGCCCGCATGGGTATTGAGCATTCGATCCTCCTTTATTCCTTCAGCGTATCCGCAAGCGCTTGTATGTTCTCGTCAGGCGCGGACAGGAAGCTCCAGGAGGGCATGACGCCGTCGGCACCCGCCGCTTTGAAGACCCGGAGAGTACGCCGGATCTGGGGAGGTCCGACGGGCGCGATGTCCCTGACCCGATTGATCTCCATGCCGCAGAACACTTTCGCCCCGGGGACTGCCGTGCGGATGGAGGGTATCTCCGCGGAAGCGAGCGTTTCGGTGTCATGAGCTCCGCATATTTCCAGCAGGCGTGCTTTCGTGCCGCCTCCGAGAGCCTCATCAGCCACATTGAGCTCGTAGGGAAGCCCGGCCGGGGCCAGGGTGTCCAGATACAGCATGGGTTTGATAAAATCAGCCAGAGGCGCGAGCTGTCTGATGTTCTGCCCTGCGAAATAGGCCAGGGAGGGCGTGAACAGGTCCAGCCCGATACGGTATCCCTTTTCCCGATAGCGTGAACCCAGATCCATTACCGCGTCTGTGACGGTGCCGCACCTGAGATCGAACAGGGCCTGCAGGTCCTTATCTT
>CACZOZ010000087.1:0-3359 GCA_902782865.1 uncultured Eubacteriales bacterium | reverse complement strand
TACCAGGGCATCATCTTCGCTTACCTGGGCTTCGGCGAGGCCATGAGCATCTTCATCTTCCACGGCTTCATCAAGGGCGTGCCCCTGGAGCTGGAAGAGGCGGCGGATATCGACGGCTGCACCCGCGCGGGCACCTTCTTCCGCATCGTGCTCCCCCTTCTGCAGCCTGTGTTCGTCACCGTGCTGGTGCTCAACGGCCTGTGGATCTGGAACGACTACCTGCTGCCCCTGCTGGTGCTGGGCGCGAGCGGCAGCATCCGCACCATCCCTCTGGCGGTGCAGGGCTTCAATGGTGCTTACGTGAAGCAGTGGCACCTGATCATGGCCTCCACGCTGCTGGCCATGCTGCCCATCGTGATACTGTACCTGTTCGCGCAGAAGTACATCGTCAAGGGCATGGTGGACGGCTCCATCAAGTGATCTTTACAGCCATGAGCGGCGGGTCTTTGATCCGCCGCTCTTTTTTCTCCGGTGTCCGGGCACGAAAAAACGGCCGCCGGGATCCCGGCGGCCAATGATGAGAAAGGTTTTACCTGCAGTATTTGTCCACGTACGCGTCCAGGCAGTGCTGGATCACCTGCCGGGCCTCCTCCGGGCCCTGCACCTCGTCCACCACGGTGGTCTTGTCCTCCAGGCTCTTGTACACGGTGAAGAAGTGGCGCATCTCCTCGAAGATGTGCTGGGGCAGCTCGTGGATGGAGTGGTAGCTGTTATAGGTGGGATCGTTGAAGGGGATGGCGATGATCTTCTCGTCCATGCTGCCCTGGTCCTGCATGTTGATGACGCCGATGGGATAGCAGCGCACCAGGCTTAAGGGGGCGATGGACTCGCTGGAGACCACCAGCACGTCCAGGGGGTCCCCGTCATCGGCGAAAGTGCGGGGGATCAGGCCGTAGTTGGCGGGATAGTGGGTGGAGGTGTACAGGATCCGGTCCAGGATGATGTGCCCGGTCTCCTTGTCCAGCTCGTACTTGTTCTTGGAACCCTTCTCGATCTCGATGACCGCGATGAAATCGTTCGGGGTGATGCGGTGCGGGTTGATATCGTGCCAGATATTCGTCATGGATCTGCCCCCCTTAATTGACGGCTTATGCCGGTTCGTCATTCCTTCTTGACGATTGTACTTTATCACGCGGCAATTGTCAATCTCGCTTCGCTTGGGCCGGCGCATAGGGCATCCTCTGTCCCGCCGCGTTCGGTCAGGCTCATTCACTATGACCGGGGATCGTTTGCTTTTCTCCCGGATCCGGTGTATCTTATCCTTAAAGAAACTGCGGAGGTGTCCATATGTTGAACATGACCTGGGACCGTAAATGTTTTTCGCTGATCGAGACCCTGTTCCACACCGCCAACGGCGTTCTGGGCGTGCGCAATTCGCCCGAGGAGGGCGAGCCCAAAGGCGGGGTGCGGGGCACATATTTGAGCGGTGTCTATGAGGATACGGACATCCTTTACGGGGAGAAGCTCTACGGCTTTCCGGACGTGAAGCAGACACTGTGCTGCCTGCCGGACGCGCAGACCGTCAGGATCTGTCTGAACGCTCAGGCCTTTTCCCAGTTCGATGACGCGGTCACGGATCGGGATATCGCCTGGGAGGACGGTGTCACCGTCAAGACCTGCCGGGCACAGACGCCCGCGGGCGATGTATGGATCACTGTGCGCCGGGTGGTGCCCCTTGAGATGAGCGGGCTGATGGCCATGAAGGTGACCGTCCGGTCGGAGAGCTTCACCGGGGACGTGGCCCTCGCCTCGAGCATCAACGGGGACGTGACCAACGCCGCCGCGGAGGGGGACCCCCGGGTGGCGGCGGAACCGCTCCGCTGCCTGGAAGTGCTCTCCTGCTGCGGCGACGGGGACGACGCGGCCCTTACGGTCAGGACTCTGCGCTCGAAGATCACCGTGTGCTGCCGCGCCGCCCATAAAGCGGAAGGCGCGGAGAGCTGGCGCCTGACGGACAAAAGCGCGGAGCAGCTTTTCCGCCGGAGCCTCACGCCCGGGGAAGAGATGAGCCTTGAGAAATTCGCGGTCTACTGCGATTCCCGGCGGCACGCGGATCCCGGGGAGGCGGCGAAGGAGCTTTTGAAGACCGCTGCGGCCGCGGGCTTTGAACAGCTGGCGGCGAAGCAGCGCGCGGCGTTCACCGCCCTGAGCGCGGACGCGTATGCCTCCGTGGAAGGGGACGCCCCCATGCGGGAGGCCTTCCTGATGGACCAGTGGGCGCTCACCGAGTCCATCGGCACCGACGGCATCTTCTCCGTGGCGGCCAAGGGGCTCTCCGGCGAGGGCTATGAGGGCCACGCCTTCTGGGACGCGGAGATGTACGTGTTCCCCTTCGCCCTGTGGACGGCGCCGGAGCGGGCCCGGGGCATGCTGGAGTTCCGCTGCGGCCTATTGGACGCCGCGCGGGAGAACGCGCGGATCCTGGGGCTCCAAAAGGGCGCCCTGTTCCCCTGGCGCACCATCTCCGGCACGGAGTGCTCCGGCTTCTTCCCCGCCGGCAGCGCCCAGTACCACATCAACGGGGACATCGCCTACGCCTTCCTGCAGTACTGGTTCGCCACGGACGACCTGAGATTCATGGCGGAAAAGGGAGCCGCGGTCCTCACGGAGACGGCCCGGGCCTGGCTGGAACTGGGCCATATGGAAAAGGACGGCTTCCGCATCGACAGCGTCACCGGCCCGGATGAGTACACCTGCATCGTCAACAACAATTTCTACACCAACGCCGTGGCGGCCTACCACCTGAAGAACACGGCCCTCCTGCTGGAGCGCCTTGAGGCGGCGGGCCTCATGGACGCGGTGATCAAAGAGACGGGCGTCACTTCCGGGGAGATCGCGGCCTTCCGGGAGGCGGGGGAGAGGATGTACTACCCCGCGCCCGTGGACGGCGTCACCCCCCAGGACGACAGCTTCATGAACAAGAAGGAGATGGACTTCAAGTCCCTGCCCCGGGACATGTTCCCGCTGCTTCTGCACTTCCATCCCCTGTACCTGTACCGGCACCGGGTGTGCAAGCAGGCGGACACGGTGCTGGCCCATCTGCTGTTCCCGGAGCTGGCGAGCGAGGACGTGCGCCGGAAGAGCTGGGCCTATTACGACCGCATCACCACCCATGACTCCTCCCTGTCCAAGGCGGTGTTCGCCATGGAGGCCGCGCGCCTGGGGGACGGGGAAGCGGCCATGGAAGCCTTCATCGACGCGGTGTACACCGACACGCGGGACAGTCACCGCAACACGAAGGACGGCCTGCACACCGCCAGCCTGGGCGGCGCTTACCTGACGGTGCTCCTGGGCTTCGCCGGGTGCCGGGTGGGCAGCGGCGGCCTTGAGATGGCGCCGGTCAAGCCCAAAGAGCTCCC
>CACZOZ010000086.1:0-6314 GCA_902782865.1 uncultured Eubacteriales bacterium | reverse complement strand
ATGATGCTCTACGGGCGCGGCGCCGGCAGCCTGCCCACCGCCAGCGCGGTGGTCAGCGACATGCTCTACGCCTGCCGGGCGGATCTGCCCCGGTACCCCGTGTACCTGACGGAGCGCGATCTGGACAGGCTCATGACCGACTGGGAAGCCGCCTACTATGTCCGCCTTTCCGCGTCCGACAGGGCCGGTGTCCTGGCGCATATCGCGTCCAGGCTGGGAGATAAGGGCGTCAGCATCCGCCTGATGACCCAGCGGGGCGAGGACGGCATGAACGGGCGGGTGCCCATCGTGCTGATCACCCACCACGCCTGGGAGAGCGACGTGAAGGCGGCCCTTGACAGCATCGATCCGGAGGCGGCCCGGGTGGAGAGCATCATCCGCGTGGAGGACTGATCCTTCATACGGTTCTTGGGGAGGGATCGAACGTGAAGGAAAAACGCCCCGTCAGTCTCGGCACCTGGGCGGCGCTGGCGCTCACGGTGCTGGTGATCGGCGGCCTTGTATGGTTTTTCGTCAGGGTCGTCTGACATTAATTCATACTTTCTTTACATCATGCGGCTGTATGCCGCCCCGGAAACGTGTTATAATGGGCGTGAACTTGAAAAGGAAAGAGGTCCTGGCCCTATGATACCGCATCGACTGGTGGAACAACTTGAGCCGATCCTCACCCGGATCAACACGGCGGTCAGCCTTCTGGATGTCCAGGGGAACAGCCTGATCCCGGACGCGGATATCCGTTTCACCCTGCCCGGCACTCTGGAGCCGGGGCAGATCATGCGCTGGGAAGGCCGCTGCTTCTGCGCCTGCACCAAGGTGCCGGAGCTGGTGCTGATGACCCCGCTGCCCGACAGCCCCCACGTGCGCGACGCGCTGATGCTGTGCGACGAGATCGTCACCGCCCATCTCAACAAGGGCTGGGATACGGATGACCTGAGCAGCGCCTACCAGAGGATCCTGGAGAGCGAGATGGCCCCCGATGAAGTGGAAGCCATCGCCGAGGAGCATCATATCCCCCAGAGCATGACCCGCCGCGTGCTGATGCTCAACATGCCCAGGCTCCGCCGCGGCACCTGCTTTGACCTGCTGGAGCCCATCCTCTCCATGGCCGGCAACGATTATCTGGTGCCCATGGGCAAGCATTCCGCGGCCCTCATCAAGGACGCCCGGGAGATGACCGACGTGGAGGAGGTCCGGGAATACGCCAGCGCCCTGCAGGAAACGGTGCTGGGCGAAACGGGGCAGACCATGAACGTGGGCATCGGCGAGACGTGGGACGATCCGCGCGGGCTGTACTTCAGCTGCCGCCAGGCCCGCCGCGCCATCGATATCGGGTGCCTGTTCCACGCGGGCGAGGGCGTTTTCGTGTATTCCGCCATGCTGTTCGAGCGCTTCCTGGCGGATCTGGAGCCCGAAAAGGCGGAGCATTACTATTCCCTTTTGTTCAATCCTTCCACGGCCCGGCTCTTCAGCGAGGAGATGCTGGAGACCATCGACATGTTCTTCCGGAAGGACCTGAACCTGTCCGATACCTCCCGCCAGCTGTACATCCACCGCAACACCCTGGTGTACCGGCTGGACAAGGTGCAGCGCCAGGTGGGCCTGGACCTGCGCAAATTCGAGGACGCGGTCACTTTCAAGCTGCTCTATGAGATGCGCCGCTGCTGCGAGCAGCGGGCCAGGAAACAGAGCATCTGATCATGATGAGGAGGCTGACACGATGAAAAAAACCACCCTGATCCTCACGGTCGTCCTGGTGCTGACGCTGAGCTTCGCCGCCACCGGCTGGGCCAGCTCCCTGTTCGACCTGTTCAACCAGAAGGACGAGGACACCGTCACCATATCCCGGAAAGAGTATGACAACCTGAAGAAATACGAAAAGCTGGAGGAGATATACCAGTATATCACCCAGATGTATTATCAGGAGCCGGATAAGGACAAAATGATGGAATTCGCCATCCAGGGCATGCTCTCCAGCCTGGACGATCCCTACACTTTCTATTACAATCCGGACGACTGGGCCGCCATGAAAGAGGATGACGAGGGCACCTATGTGGGCATCGGCTGTCAGCTCCTGGGCAATTATCAGGAGAACACCGTGACCATCACCCGGGTCTTCAGGGACACCCCGGCGGAGAAGGCCGGCATCCTCAGGGGCGACGTGCTGGTGCGTGTGGATGACATCATGGTGGACGCTTCCTCCATGCAGGAAGCGGTCAACGTGATGCGCGGCGCCCTGGGCGAGTCCGTGGAGGTGGAGGTCATGCGCGGCGGCGAGAACATCGTGTTCACGATCATCCGCGCCGAGAACCACATCAACCGGGAAGAGCATATGATGCTGGAGAACAACGTGGGCTATATCGTGCTCTACGAGTTCCAGGGGGACTGCGCTCAGATGGTGTCCAAGGCCGTGGATGAGCTGGTGAGCGCCGGCGCCACGTCCCTCATCCTGGACCTGAGGGACAACGGCGGCGGCTGGGTCTCCTCCGCGGTGTCCATCGCCGATATCTTCCTTGACAAGCAGCTTTTGGTCTACTCTCTGGACCGTTTCGGCTACCGCGACGAGAGCTGGACGAGCGAAGGCAAGGTGGATCTGCCCCTGATCGTGCTGGTGAACGAGTACAGCGCTTCTTCCAGCGAGATCCTGGCCGGCGGCCTGCAGAACGCGGGGCGCGCCACTGTGATGGGCACCCAGAGCTACGGCAAGGGCATCATCCAGTACGTGATCACCCTGGACGGGGACAAGGATGGCTTCCAGTTCACCGTGGCCCAGTACTACCTGCCCGACGGCACCGTGGTGCACAAGGTGGGCATCACGCCGGATATCGAGGTGAAGATCCCCGAGGACGCCGATATCGCCTATCTCCAGACCGGTGACCTGGCCGATCCCCAGCTGAAGGCCGCCTGGGAAGAGGCCGTCCGCCAGGCGGAAGCCCGATAACTTTAAAAACCGTTCCCCCGCCCCGCCCGCGTTCCGCGGCGGGGCTTTTTTATGCCGTGACATCGGGGCCCGGGCTGTGTTATACTGTGGATAAAGGACATTTGACCACAGAAAGGCGGGTGCGGCAGTGAGATACACGCTCAACAGGACCAATTACCACGATTTCAGCGTCTATGAGGTCAACAAGCTCCCCGGCAGGAGCTATTTCATCCCCTATCCCGACAGGGCAGGGTGTGACGGGGTGACCCCGAAAGAGAAACGCTACGGCTCTTCCAAGGTGATCTGCCTCAACGGTGACTGGGACTTCCGCTTCTATCCCCGGCCCGCCGAGCTGCCCGATACCCTGGACACGGACGCGACGGATTTCGGCACCATGCCCGTGCCGGGCTGCTGGCAGTTCCACGGCTGCGGCAGGCCCTTCTATGTCAATATCCGCTACCAGTTCCCCTTCAAGCCGCCCGTGATCCCCACCACGGATCCGGTGGGCCGGGTGTTCAGCTGGCTGGGGGTGGACCAGAAGGTGAGCCCGCGGCTGAAAAAGCCAAAGGACGAGTACAATTACGCAGGCGTTTACCGCCGTTTCTTTTCCGTTCAGGAGGAGAACCGGCGCTTCATCATCAGCTTCCTGGGGGTGGCCAGCTGTCTGGACCTGTACGTGAACGGGCAGTACGTGGGCTACAGCGAGGGCGCGCACAACACGGCGGAGTTCGACCTGACGCCCTTTGTCGTCCGGGGCCGCAACGAGCTGGTGGCGGTGGTCCGCCGCTGGTGCACCGGTACCTACCTTGAGGACCAGGATATGTTCCGCAGCAACGGCATCTTCCGCGACGTGCTCCTGCGGGTGGAGGAGATCACGGATATCCGGGACATCGACGTGCGCACGAAGAAGACCGGCGGCACCTATTCCATGACCGTGACGGCCGTCACCCATACGGACACGCCCGTCACCTTCACCCTGAGGGGCCGCGGGATCGATCTGACCCGGACCGCCGCGGCGAAGGACAACGCGGCCTCCGTCACTTTCGAAGACCTCGACGTGACCGAGTGGAACGCGGAAGCGCCCGTGTTGTATGACCTGTATTTTGAGACGGTCTCCTGCTGCGTGAAGGAGCGCGTGGGGTTCAAGACCGTGACCATCGAAGGAGATAAACTGACATTCAACGGCAGGAAGATCAAGTTCAAGGGCGTCAATCACCACGACAGCAGCCCCGACAACGGCTATACCCTCACGCCGGACGAGATCGAGCGGGACCTGAAGCTGTGCAAGCAGCACAATATCGACACGATCCGTACCAGCCACTATCCGCCGGATCCCCTTCTTCTGGAGCTGGCGGACGAGATGGGCCTCTACATCGTGGACGAGAACGACCTGGAGACCCACGGGACCTTCGCCATGCAGTTCCCGCCCACCTACAACACCATCAGCCATGATCCCAAATGGCTCCCGCGGTACATGGACCGGATCACCCGGCTGTACCAGCGGGACAAGGTGCACGCCAACACCGCCATCTTCATGTGGAGCCTGGGCAACGAGGCCGGCGGATACCGCAACACCGACGCCATGTACGATTACCTGAAACAGCATTCGGACCTGCCCGTGCACTATGAGAGCGCCGTGCACTGCGCCCGGGTGGCCTATGACGTGGGCAGCGAGATGTATCCCACCCCCGCGATGGTCCACGACGTGGGCGAGCAAAAGCGCAAGCAGCAGCGGCTCAACGACCGGCCCTATTTCATGTGCGAGTATGCCCACGCCATGGGCGTCGGCCCGGGGGACACGGAGGCCTACTGGCGGGAGATCTACCGGTATGACAACCTGATGGGCGGCTGTGTGTGGGAGATGACGGACCACGCGGTGCGTCACCCGGACGGCAGCTTCACCTACGGCGGCGATCACGGGGAATGGGAGCACGACGGCAATTTCTGCTGCGACGGCCTCTTCTATCCCGACCGGGTCCCGTCCACCGGCGCGAAGATCATGCGCTTCATCTACAGGCCCCTCAGGGTACAGTACGTGGAGGGGGATACCTTCGAGGTGTTCAACACCACGGCGTTTACGCCCGGGGAAAGCTTTGACCTGGTCTTCCGCTGGAACGACGGCACGGAGGAGACGGTCTCTCCCGCCGTGGGACCCATGAGCAGGGCTCGGATCAACGTCAACGGCGGCGGTGATGTGGACGGAACGCGCCTTGTCACCGTCACCACCGTCCGCAAAGCCACGGGTGAAAAGGTGGCTGAGGAGCAGATCGTCCTGTCCATGAAGGTCCCCGGCGCGCCGGAACTGACGGGCGGATCCGCCGCCTGGATGGACGACGACGGGAACTTCGCGCTGAGCTTCAACGGCCGCACGGTGATCCGCGCCGCCGGGGAGAGCACCCTTTTGTACCGGGCCGCTACGGACAACGATACGGACCCCCTGTTCCGCAACACGATGGCGCCCTATTACGCCCAGACCCTGACCCGCCTCTCCCTTCAGAAGACCTCCGCCGGCTGGAAGACCGTCACCCGTCTCACGAACAAGAAGGCGGTCTTCGAGGTCACCGATACCTACGAGGACTGTGAGGGCGGCGTGCTCGTCACCAGCCGTCTGCACCGGGTCAGGGGCAGCGGCATCGTGCCCCGCTTCGGGAAGTGCTTCCGCCTGGACAGCGCTTTCGATGAGGTCACCTATACCGGCCGCGCGGGGGAGACCTACGCGGACATGCGGGACCAGTTCCCCATCGCTTCCGTCGCCTGCCGGGTGAAGGATATGACCGAACCCAATATCCGTCCCCAGGAGAGCGGCAACCGCTGCGACTGCACCGAGGCTTCCGTCAGCGACGGAGAGGCGCGGGTGGTGTTCACCGCGGTGGACAAGCCCTTCGAAATGGGCATCAAGCCCTACTCCGACCGGGAGCTCATCCCCATGAAGCACCGGGAGGACGAGAAGCGCACCGGTACCTATGTGACGATCCAGGCTTTCCAGCAGGGCATCGGCACCGGCGCCTGCGGCCCCAATGTGGCACCGGAGTACCAGTACCCGTCCGACAGGGACTATGAACTGAGATTCGTGATCCGTGCACAGAGCGCGGACTGATCCCGGCCCGGCCGGGCGAAACCGGCATATGTAAAAAACGCGCTAAAGAAACAGCCGTGAGGCCTGGGCCTCACGGCTGTGTTTTATACGGTTTGGGTCATTTGAGCATGGACTCTTCCCAGCTGTCAAAGGGCTTGAGCCCCAGGAGCTGCGCCACGGTGGGGGCCACGTTGGCCAGGCCGAAGGCGCCTTCCTTCATCTCGTGCTTTTCGTCCTTGTCGTAGATGATGAAGGGCACGGGGTTCAGGCTGTGGGCGGTGCGCACTTCGATCTTGCCCTTCTTGTTCTTTTCCAGCATCT
>CACZOZ010000085.1:0-2287 GCA_902782865.1 uncultured Eubacteriales bacterium | reverse complement strand
CTGCCTTCGGACTTTCCGCAGAGGCTGGCCCGGCAGGTGTGCAGATGGGTCTCGTAGGTGTAGGGCATGGGGCGTGCTTCCTTTCGTTTGTCGATCGCGGGCATGAACGTATTATACCGCTTTGAGGCGCCGAAATAAAGCCCCCGGCGCCTCGTTGAAATATCGCGCCGGGCATGGTACAATACCGAAAGGACGACACGGACGAGAGCGGAACAAAGACGGAGGGATCTTTTTGCATAAGTTCAAAAATCTGGTCATCGGCGGTATCGAGAATAAAGTGTTCAACCTGATCCTGGTCGCCATGCTCGTGGTGGCGGCGGCGTTCATGCTGGTGACGCAGCACCAGGCGGATACCCTGTCCCGCCTGGCGGGGGAATCCTCACAGCGCCAGCGGGAGAGCATCACGTCCATCACCGGCTCAGTGATGGATCAGGTGATCACGGGGAGCATGGACCGCACGGCGGGCCTGGAGGCGTTCATCGCCGACGACATGTTCGCTTCTCTTGGCACCCGGGTGCAGCTGCTGGGCGACTATGCCGGGAAGCTCTTCTCGGATCCTTCGGGCAGCCCCCGGGCGGCTTGGGCGCCGCCGGATCCCGGAAGGAACGGGGAGGTCACCGCGCAGATGTTCCTGGCGGACGGCACGGACGAAGCTTCCGTCGGGGACCGCCTGGGCCTGGCCGCGAACATGTCGGATATGATGATCTCCCTGTTCGGGGTATCCGACATGACCAACTCCTGCTTCATCGCCCTGCCGGAAGGGGCTTTCCTGGTAGCGGACGACCGGTCCGCGGCCAAATTCGACGAGGCCGGAAAGGTGATCTCCTACGATCCCAGGACCCGTCCCTGGTACATCCAGGCGGTGGAAGCCGGCGGGCTCATCTTCACCGACGTGGAGACGGACGCTTTCACGGGGGACACGGGTATCGTCTGCGCCATGCCCGTCTACGCGGACGGGCGCCTGGAGGCCGTGGTGGGTTCAGATCTGTTCCTGACGGCCATGCAGCAGGGCGTGGAGGCCTCCGACGAGAACGGCGGCTTCCTCTTCGTGGTCAACCGGTCGGGCCACGTGATCTTCTCTCCCCGTAAGGACGGCCTGTTCGCTGTCACGGCCGAAGGGGCGCGGGACCTGCGCGCGGGAGAGGAAAAGGAACTGGCGGCTTTCGTGACCGAGGCCCTTGCCGGCGCGGTCCCGGCGCGCCTGGTGACCCTTTCGGACGGGACTTACTATATGGCATCCGCGCCTCTTGACACGGTGGGCTGGGCTCTTGTCGCGGTGTTCGATCAGAAAGCGGCCGATCAGCCCTCCGAAGCCCTGTGGGGCAGCTATGAACAGATCCAGGCGGGCGCGGCCGCGGAGTACAGGGCCAGCGCGCGCCATTCCAGGCTCACCGTGACCGTGCTGCTGATCGTGCTCATGGCGCTTCTTCTGGCGGCATCCCTGATCCTGGGCCGCCGGATCGTCCGTCCCCTGAACAGGATGACCGAGAAGATCGCCTCTCTCAGGGAAGACGATCCCGAATTCAAAATGGAGGACGCGTACCGCACCGGGGACGAGATCCAGGTGCTGGCCGAATCCTTCGCGGACCTGAGCCACCGCACCACGCTGTATGTGGACGAGGTCCGCAGGATCACCGCGGAAAAGGAGCGGATCGGCACCGAGCTGCACATGGCCAACCAGATCCAGGAGAGCATGCTGCCGAGCATCTTTCCCGCGTTCCCGGACCGGCCCGAATTCGATATCTACGCCACGATGGAACCGGCGAGGGACGTGGGCGGCGACTTCTACGATTTTTTCCTCATCGACGAGGACCACCTGTGCATGGTGATCGCGGACGTATCCGGCAAGGGCGTGCCGGCGGCGCTGTTCATGATGATCACCAAGATCATCGTGCAGAGCTGCGCCATGCTGGGCCGCTCCGCCGGCGAGATCCTGACAAAGACCAACGAGGCGCTGTGCTCCAATAACCGGATGGAGATGTTCGTCACGGCCTGGCTGGGCATCCTGGAGATCTCCACCGGCCGGCTCACCGCCGCCAACGCGGGGCACGAGTATCCCGCCCTGGCCCGGAAGGGCGGCGCCTTCGAGACGCTCAGGGACACGCACGGTTTCGTGATCGGCGGCATGGACTCCGTAAAGTACAGGGAGTATCAGGTGGACCTGAAGGCGGGGGACAGGATCTTCCTGTATACCGACGGTGTGACCGAGGCGACCGACGCGCGGGAGGAACTCTTCGGCAGGGAGCGGATGCTCGCGGCCCTCAACGCGCGCACGGGCGGCACGCCG
>CACZOZ010000084.1:0-3013 GCA_902782865.1 uncultured Eubacteriales bacterium | reverse complement strand
GCAGACCATGAAGACCGTCGAGACGATGTGCGATGAACTGATCTCGGACCGCGAGATCATCAAAAGCGCTTTCAAATGGGACAGCGAACAGTTTTACCCCGTGTGCGCCAACCTGTTCCTGACCCGCGATAAAGAACCCGATCCCAACGCCCTGCGGGCCTGCAGGGACATGATCAGGGAGCAGACCGGCATTTTTTCCGCCTTCCGCGGGAACGCGGGCCTGCCGATGATCTGCCTAATGTCCCTTGCCGAGGATCCGGCGGCGGAACTGGAAAAGACGCTCCGGGCCCATCAGGCCCTGCGGCGCCGCTTTGCCGCCTCGGACTACCTGGCCCTGGCCGCCTGGGCCCTCAAGGACATGGACGTGAGCGCCCTTGACTTTACGGTGGATCATTCCCGGGAGCTGTATGACCGCATGCGGAAAGTGCACCCGTTCCTGACCGGGTCGGAGGACACGGTGTTCACCGTGCTCATGGCCCTCTCCGGCAGGGACGACGATGCCCTCATCGCGGATATGGAGGAGAGCTACACGATCCTTAAAGCCCGGTTCAAGGACTCCGACAGCGTCCAGTCCGTCTCCCACATCCTGGCCCTGGACGAACGCTCCCCCGCGGAAAAGACCGCCCGGTTCACCGCCCTGTATGACGCCGTGATACAGTACGGCATGAAATACGGCCGCGGCCGGGAGCTGGCGCTGCTGGCGGCCCCGGCCCTCACGGATACCGATCCCGCCGTCCTGGCCCGGGAGATGCTCACCGCCTATGACCGCCTGGAGGGCGTGAAGGGCTGGACCGGCCTCTTCGGCTACGACCGCCGGCAGCGGGCGGCACACGCCGCCATGCTGATGGCGGACCTGCACCCGGTCAAGGCGGACGTATCCTCCTCGCTGATCCCCCAGCAGATGGCGCTGAACGCCGTGATCGCCCAGCAGATGATGATGTGCGCGGCCATCGCCGCTTCCGCCGCCGCCTCGAGCACCGCGGCGTCCTCATCCCACTGAGCGGATCGATCAAAAAGCATCCAAACACAGCGTCCCCGTGCCCGCGTTTTTCGGGCACGGGGACGCTTTTGATATCCGCTCCCGCCGCGCTTTAGAAAAACACCGGGGGATCGAACACGACGCCATGCTCGAGCAGCGCATCGATGAACAGCCGGTAATACCCGGGCAGCGTTTTCTCGGTCTCGTCGTGGGCGTGCAGGAGCAGGATGTGGCTGCCGCCGTCCCTCAGAAGGGGTGCGCCTGCGGCGGGCGCGGGATCGAGGATCCTTTTGAACACATCGTCCCCGGTAAAGCCGCTGCCCGGACGGATGCGGTACTCCATGAAATCGAAGGTCCAGAAGGTGTCGGTGTCCCGGTCCAGGCCCTGCTCATGCCACCAGGGCCAGGGGATCGCGTCATCCCGCAGCTTGGAAAATCCCCGATCCTTCAGGTACCGCCCGAAGGCCTCTTTGTTCGCGCCGCCCTTGTCCCCGTAGGGGAAGCGGAAGGGCCTGAACCGCCTGGGGATCCCCGCCCGGGCGTACAGTTCATCAAGCGCCTCCTCGCATCTTTCGATCTCCCGGACGCCCTCCTCATACGGGAGGGACGAGAAATGGGGATGGGACCAGGAGTGGTTGCCCACGATCATGCCCTTCTGGAGCGCGTACACCGCCTCGTCGGGATACATTTCAAGGCGCTGCCCCTCGGCGAACATGAGCGCCGTGATGCCCCTGGCGCACAGGCAGTCTACGATGGCGGGGGTCACCCGCGACGGGATATCATCGATGGTGAGCACGGCCCTGATCATGGCCTTATCCCTCCCTTTCGATCCGTTCGGCGCCGTCCCGGAACGCCTTCATCATGGCGTTGGTCAGGCTCAGGTCGTCCGGCTGGAGCACGATCTCACGCCGGGGGACCCACTGAGCGTATTTGAGTTCGCTCTCGTCCATGCGGATGGGATCGTCCCCGTCCGCCTCACAGTAGAAGCCCGTCAGGATATCCCCGGCCAGGCCCCAGGGCTGGGAGGCCCAGTAGCGGATGTTTTTCACCCGGATGCCCGTCTCCTCCATCACTTCCCGCCGGACCGTGCCCTCCAGGGTCTCCCCGATCTCGGTGAAGCCCGCCACCAGGGCGTTGTGCCTGAAGCCCTCCCGGTACCGGGTGATCAGAAGGCTGTCCCCCCGGATGACGCCCACGATCACCGCGGGATAGATCCGGGGATAGACGATGAGGCCGCAGGAAGGGCAGCGCATGGCCCGCTGCTTACCATGATGCGTGAGGGCTGTGCCGCAGCGCCCGCAGAAGCGGGTGTCCCTATACCAGCCCCACAGGTGGTACGCGGTGAAGGCCGCGAATATCTCCGGGCCCCGGCACAGGGGCCTCAATTCCCTCAGGGCGCGGAAGGCAAAGCCCTCCGGCAGGGGATCGGGCACCGGCGCCAGGTAGTAAGCGGTGTCGTCCACGCTGAAGAGATACAGAAATCCCTCCCGGGGAACGCTCTCGTGCCCCGGAAAAAGAAGGACACCGGCCTCCGGCCGGGACAGCAGGGCGCCCGCCCCGTCAAAGATCATGGCCCTGTCCCCCTCCCGGGGCGGCCGGGGGGCATAGGCGTTGTTGAGCGCATGGGGGCCGATCTCCTGGATCATGGCGCCTCCTTTCTCCGTTTCACCGGGTACTCACTCCGGCTTGACCGACCGCATGGCCAGGAAGGTGGGGATGTTCATCTCGCTCAGGCGGCCCACGCCGTTCACGTCCTCGTACAGGGCCTTCAGGATGAAGCCGGCCTCCAATTGGCCGCCGATCTGCTCCTCCAGGGAGTGGGAGAACTGCACCCCCGCGTCGTCCTTTTCAAGCTGCGCCATCTGCTCGGGATTTTTCAGGGGATCGAAGGGCAGGGTGTTCACGATCATCTTCTCGTCCGCGTCCACGATGTAGTTGACATAATGATCGGTGCCCGCGATGAGGGCGCCGCCGGGCCTGAGCACCCTGAAGCACTCCCGCCACACGGGCCTCACCTCCCGGATGTAGCAGTTG
>CACZOZ010000083.1:0-5418 GCA_902782865.1 uncultured Eubacteriales bacterium | reverse complement strand
GGCCTTCGGTTTACGGTTGAGCAGGTGCTCGATGTCCAGGATCTTGGCGGCTTCCTTCACGCGGCGGTCGATCTCATCCTTGGGGGTCTTGCGCAGCTTCAGGCCGAACGCCATGTTGTCATACACGGTCATGTGGGGATACAGAGCGTAGTTCTGGAACACCATGGCGATGTCGCGGTCCTTGGGAGCGACGTCGTTGACGAGCTTATCACCGATATAAAGTTCACCATCAGAGATCTCTTCCAGACCGGCGACCATACGAAGGGTGGTGGATTTGCCGCAGCCGGAGGGGCCGACCAGAACGATAAACTCCTTGTCTTCGATTTCCAGGGTAAAGTCGCTGACAGCAGTCACGCCGCCGGCATAGGTCTTGTAGATGTGGGACAAAGTTACGCTGGACATAGACTACCTCCTCATTCTTAAAGAAAATGATGGGATCCGATGACCGTATTATAGCATTATGTCAAATATTTGAAAATGCACAGAGTGAACAAAGATTTCAGGGGCTGTTTGTGCAATCGTTTGATGATTTGGCCGGAATTATCCCATACAGACGGATCAGCTATTCATCCACCCTGTAAACAGCCATGTAAAGCGCGCCGTCCTGGGATGAGGCGTCGATCCTGACGGGGAAGGGATAGTCGTTCCTGAAGATGAAATTGATGCCGCGCTTGCTGTTTCCCACCGCGGCGTCCACACCGTGGGGCAGATAGCTGGCACCGCTGGGGCCATGGGGGACCCGGCGGATCACGGTGAGCCCGGGCAGCTGCAGGACAGCGTTGTACAGGGTGCTGGATACCTGGCAGGTGCCGCCGCCGAAATTGATCTTCGCTTCACCGTCCACCAGTACGATCGCTTTCTCGTAGCCGTTGGCGGCGTTGTAAGGGCCGATCTGCGCGTTGAAATCAAGGCTGATGCCTGGCTCGAATACCATGGCGGAAAGCTTGCCGCAGGCGACCGCGATATTGGCCATGCGTCCGATATTGGCCTCATCGTCCGTGATCTTGTAGAACGAGACGAAAGCGCTGATGGGACGGTCGCTGCCGGAAGTCTCGGGATCGGGATAGGTGGGGATGGCCTGATAGATCCTGTTGCTGTTGATATAGCCGTACTGCCTGTGGTAGATCAGCTTGCCGTAACCGTTCTCAAACCCCAGAAAGGCTACTTTGGCGCCTTCATAGAGGGTGATGAGCACTTCCGCGTCTTCATTCGGTTCCGCAAGCACGGGGGCCTCATCCTTGATGAAAGCCGTGTACGGGTAGAAATCGACACCGTAAGGGGCCGAAACGGACGGATCGATGGTCTCGGCGGACTCGATGCAGTTGCGGCGGATATAACCCTTCGTGCCGTCATATTCCACGTATGCCCATGAAGGATAATACGCGTAGAGCCTGAACTTCCTGCTCTGGGGGATGCGGGCCAGCGCCTGGCTCTCCTTGTCCGGCTCCACGTAGATCCGGCAGGAGGTGGACGTGATGCCGATCCATTGAGGCTCACTGGGGATGACCTCGTTTTTGAGGGCCTGCTTCACCTCCGTGACCGTCACTTCCTCCAGGTCGGCATCGAGATTTTCGGCAGTGCCCCAAAAGGGAAGGGCAATTTCGGCCAGGATCAGAAGGACGCACAACAGTTTTTTCATTCGGCAGCCTCCTTGTAGACGGCGATGCAGAGAGCGAAATCGTGAAGCGTGCCTTCGATGCGGATGGGGAAGGGATAGTCGTTGCGGATCCTGAAATTGAGCGAACCGGAAGAAGCGTCCACGCCGTGGGGAAGATAGGGCGCTCCGCTTTCGCCGTGAGCGTGCCGTTCAAGCACCGTGATGCCCGGCAGCTGAAGGGCGACATTGTACAGGGTGCTGGACACCTGGCAGCTGCCGCCGCCGTAACCCATCTTGGTCTCGCCGTCGATCAGCACAGGCGCTTCCGCGTAGCCGTTCTGCTTTTTGAAAGGCCCTACGGAAGTGTTGAAATTCAGCTCCTGTTTAGGTTTCATGACCCGGTTGAGCCGGATACAGCACCGGGCCAGGTTGTTGATCCTGGTGGGGTTGTCGCTGTAATAGGAAGTAAAGATCCCGATGGGCTCATTGATGTCCTCGGGCTCTTCGGCGTTCATGTTGACGCGGTGCATGTTGGTCATGGTCCTGGAGTCGATATAACCGTACTGGCGCTGATAGATCAGCTTAGCCCAGCCGTCCTCCATACCGATGAAGGACGCTCTGGCGCCGTACGTCAGCACGGAAAGGACGGGCGAATCAGGATCCTTGTCGGCGTGGATCACCAGATCGTTTTCCGCGATGGTATAGTAACGGTTGACTTCGGTGCCGTAAGGGGGCGTGTGTTTGGGATCCACGGCGCTGCCGATATCCACCCGCTGCCGTACCACGTAGCCCACACCGTCCCGGAAGAGCACTTCCACCCAGTAGGGGTAGACCTTCGTGATCTGAAGGGCCCGGCCGGCATAGTAGGTCGCGAGGATCGGGCTCTCAAGGTCCATTTCCTCGTAGATATTGGTATAGCTGGTCTCGTATCTTGTGGTGACGTTTCCTCTGTACATGAATTCGTTTTCCGTGACGGCCGGAAGGGACACGGACAGGGTCACCAGTATGATGAGCCACGTCAGGCAGCGTTTCATTTTATTCCATCCTTCTGATACCGCGGATTATTGCTCGGTATCTGAATAATTATGATACAAACAGAGGGATATTGCAAGTTTTTTCGTTTCGCGCGGGCATTTTTTACAGCCGGAAGGCAAAATTACGCCTTGTATTCCGCCGCTGATTTAAGTATAATGACCTATGATGCCGGTGTGGCGGAATGGCAGACGCAGGGGACTTAAAATCCCCCGGTCCCTGACCGTGTCGGTTCGAGTCCGACCACCGGCACCATCTTTATATACCGGCTGCCTCAGCGGCCGCCGATCATACGGGGCTCAGGAACGCGTCTCGAGAGAGAAGCGTTTTTTTGTACCTTTGAAGCAGCATCCTCAACGAATGATGACCATCTTTTTGAACAGCGCCTCCGGCATCATCATCCTGTAAAGGGACGCGTAGATGCGTCTCGCATCATCCGGATCGGGGATATGACCGACCGGCAGCGCCAGGATCCTGTAGCCCACATGCCACACTTCCGCCCTGACGGAAGTCTCCGTCAGGCCGTTTCTGAGGTAAAAGGCCAGGCGGCGCTCCCTTTTGCGGTATTCCTCTTCATCCGGCGCCAGGTCGGGATCATCCACTTCCAAAAGAACGTGCGCGTGATTCCTGAGCGGCCCGCGGATCAAACGCTGAAGGAAGCGGCTGCCGATGCCTTGGGAACGCAGTTCTTTTTTTACGGCAAAATAATCGAAAAGCGCGTCGGGGCCCGCCTGAACGAAAAAAGCGTAAGCGAGGATGCTCTCGTCCGCCACCGCGCCGAAACACACGTACCGGCCCTTTTTGAGGGCGCGCAGGATCATGGCCAGCGGCTTGACCTCGTCAGGCGGAAAATCCTCTTTGAGTCTCTCACTATAGAGCCTGCGGATGTCATCCTCAGTCAGCGTCCGTATCGAAAAATCGTGGTCCATCGACAGATCCCCGTCCCTTCCGGCAGTCGTCCTCATCAAAAAAGTGACCCTGTGCGGTGCATGGGGCAGCGCACAGGGACGGTTCAGATCCGAAGATCTCGGGATCGGTCAGTATAATTTGGCACCGGCCGGGATGTGGGGATCCACCATGAGGAGATGGAGCTTTTCTTCATCGCCCTCGTGATGGACGGCACTGATCAGCATCCCGCAGGATTCGATGCCCATCATCGCTCTCGGAGGCAGGTTGGTGATGGCGATGCAGGTCTTCCCGATCAGCTCCTCGGGTTCATAATAGGCGTGGATACCGCTCAGGATCGTCCTGCTTTCGCCGCTGCCGTCGTCCAGAGTGAATTTCAGGAGTTTTTTGGACTTCGGGACCGCCTCGCAGCCAAGCACCTTGACCGCCCGGAAATCGGACCTGGAGAAAGTCTCGAAATCCACGAGATCGCGGAAAAGCGGTTCGATCGTCACGTTGGAAAAGTCGATCTTCTCATCGACGGGAGCCGCCGCGGGCGCGGGGACCTCCGCGGGCTTTTCGGCTGCCGGCTTGCCGATGCTTTTCAGGGTGGGGAAGAGCAGCACGTCCCTGATCGAGGGAGAATCCGTCAGCAGCATGACAAGACGGTCGATGCCGTATCCGATGCCGCCCGTGGGAGGCATGCCGATCTCCATGGCATGGAGGAAGTCCTCGTCCGTATGGTTGGCTTCCTCATCGCCGGCGGCGGCCAGCGCGTCCTGAGCGGCGAAGCGCTCCCGCTGATCGATGGGATCGTTCAATTCGCTGTAGGCGTTGCACATCTCCCAGCCGTTGATGAACAGCTCGAAGCGTTCGACCTTCTGCGGATCATCCGGCTTTCTCTTGGTGAGGGGCGATATGCACAGGGGATGATCCATGATGAAGGTGGGCTGGATCAGGGCGCTTTCGCATTTCTCCTCGAAAAAGAGGTTGAGGATATCGCCCTTCGTGTGGCGGGCCTCGAACTCGATATGGTTCTCCCGGGCGAGAGCTTTGGCCGCTTCGTCATCGGCTACCCGGTCGAAATCGATGCCCGTCGCCTGACGCACCGCCTCGGTCATGGTCAGCCTGGCGAAGGGCTTCGAAAGATCGATCGTACGTCCCTGGTAGCTGATGACAAGGCTGCCGCATACCTTTTCGGCGACACGGCGGAACATGCTTTCCGTCAGTTCCATCATTCCCTGATAGTCCGTATACGCCTGATACAGTTCCATCAGCGTGAACTCGGGATTGTGACGCGTATCCACGCCTTCGTTGCGGAAGACGCGGCCGATCTCATAGACCCGCTCCAGGCCGCCGATGATCAGGCGCTTGAGGTACAGTTCCAGGGAAATGCGCAGCTTCACGTCTTCGTCCAGCGCGTTGTAGTGGGTCTCGAAGGGACGGGCAGCGGCACCGCCGGCATTACTGACCAGGATGGGCGTCTCCACCTCGAGAAAATCCCTTTCGGCGAGGAACTGCCGGATCTCCCGGAGGATCCCGGAGCGCTTCTTGAACGTGTCCCGGGTCTCGGTGTTCATGATGAGGTCCACATAGCGCTGGCGGTAACGCAGATCCGGATCCGTCAGGCCGTGGAACTTTTCGGGCAGGGGGGACAGGGACTTGCTCAGCAGGGTCAGTTCCTGACAATGGACGGTGATCTCGCCTGTTTTCGTCTTGAATACGAAGCCCTTGACACCGATGATATCTCCGATGTCAAGCTTTTTGAAATCGGCGTAAGCCTCATCGCCCAGATCGTCCCGGCAGACATATACCTGGATCCGGCCGAACTGATCCAGAAGATTGCAGAAAGAGGCCTTGCCCATGATCCTCTTGAACATCATGCGGCCGGCCAGGGAGACGGT
>CACZOZ010000082.1:0-5718 GCA_902782865.1 uncultured Eubacteriales bacterium | reverse complement strand
GAGGCCGTCTCGAACAGGCAGGCCACCAGCGGCAGGCTCTCCAGCCGGCTGATGGCGAGGCCGCTGATGAAGAACAGAAGCACATACATCATCACGATGGCGGCGGCGCTGCGCACCGCGTCCTCCCCGATCTTCCGGCCGAAACATGTGGTGTCCTCTTTCCTGCGGAATACCGACAGCACCGTCAGGACCATGACCGCCACCGTGGTGGTCTTCAGGCCGCCCGCGGTGGACCCGGGAGATCCGCCGATGAGCATGCACAGGATCATGACGGCCTGCCCGCCGGCGCTCATCCCGTTCAGGTCCACGGTGTTGAAGCCCGCCGTGCGCAGCGTCACGGACTGGAACAGGCTCGGCAGCACCCGCCGGGACGCGGGCAGGGCCCTCATCTCAAAAAAGAAAAACCACAAAAAGGGCAGCAGGACCAGCAGAGCGGAGGTGGTGAGCACGATCTTGCTCTGCATCCGGTACTGCTTGAAGCGGATGCCGTGGAGCTTCACATCGTTCCACACCAGAAAGCCGATGCCGCCCACGGTGATCAAAAGGATCACCGTGACGTTGACCAGAACATTGCCGGAAAACCCCGTCAGAGAGGAAAACGGGCCCCGGATCCCCATCAGGTCGAAGCCGGCGTTGCAGAAAGCGGAAACGGAATGGAACACCGCGTACCAGATGCCCCTCCCCCATCCGAACTCGGGGATGAAAGCCGGCAGCAGCAGCAAGGCGCCGGAAAGCTCGATCACGAAAGCCGCGATGATGATGAACCGGGTCAGGCGCACGATACCGCCCACCTGGGGCGCGGATATGGATTCGCGCATGACGCTGCGCTGCATCAGGCCGATGCGGCGGCCGGAAATGAATGAAAGGGACAATGCGGCGGTGACCACGCCCATGCCGCCGATCTGGATCAGGGTGAGGATCACGGCCTGCCCGAAGGCGGACCAGTAGGTGGCCGTGTCCCTGACCACCAGCCCCGTGACGCACACCGCCGAGGTGGCGGTGAACAGGCAGTCCATAAAATGCGCGCCGCCCGGATGCCGGCTGGACAAGGGCAGCATCAACAGGAGCGTGCCGGTCATGATCAGGGCGAAAAAGCTCAGCGCGATGACCTGGAACGATGTGAGCCGGAAGTGCTTTTTACTGTTCTTCACGATCCCCCTCCTTCCCCGTATGGAAGCATTATACACCAAATACGCCGCGAACGCATCACCGGGTTTGATCCGCGGCGGCCTCTGTCATGTTCACGGCCTGATCCAGGATCACATCCGTCAGCTCCAGCTGCGCGATCCAGTCCCCCGGCAGGGCGGACAGGCCGTGGTACGCGCCCAGGATGTTCCCCGCGACCGAAGCGGTGGAATCGCTGTCACCGCTGTGATTGACGGCGGCGATCAGGGCTTCGGTGATATCCCGCGGATGCTTCAGGCAGCAGTAAACGGCGATGGCCATGGCCTCGTCCCCCACCCATCCGCCGCCGATGGAATGGATGGCTTCCACCTCCGGCACGGCGCTGCTGCTGAGCCACACCGCGTTTTGGATCATCCCGGCAAAATGCTCCGTCTCCGGCAGCTTCCACTGCTTCCTGAGCGCGTTCAGGGAATCCTGCACGATATCCTGAAGGGGCCTTTGTTCCCCATAGACACAGCGGTACACCATATCCGACAGCATCCCGGCGGGCGCCCACGCGCCCGGATGCCCGTGGGTGATCGCGGCGGACCGGGCCCCCAGGATGAGGGGCTTTTCCCAGAAAGGCATGAAGCCGGCCGGAGCGGAGCGCATGACGCCCCCGCAGCCCTTGGAAAAGTTCAGCGGCTCGCTGAGCGTGCCCTTCCTGCCGCCCCGCAGGGAAAACAGACAGGTATTGCCCGGGGCGCGCTGCTCGTACAGCCCCGGCACCCTCATCAGCCCGCTCTTCGACTCCAGATCGGAACGGGCGTCCTCTCCCTGGGTCTTGAGCCAGCACAGATAAGCCTGGAAGATATAGTCGTCCGGGCGCTTTCCCGTGCGGTATTTCTTTTCCTGCCGCCAGCCCAGCACCAGCCCTTCGTTGGTGAAGAGCGTCATCTGCGTGTCGTCCGAGAACCGCGCCTTTCCCCCGTGGGTCTCCAGGGCGCGGACCTGCCCGTACTGCCTTTTGATCATTTCCCAGGGCAGGAATTCCACCTCGTATCCCAGGGCGTCTCCCAGCGCGCCGCCCATCAGGCAGCCCGCGATCCTGTCATACAAAACCATCCTGTCCATACCGATCCCTCCCCGGATACCCGCCGGACGGTCCCGCCGGCGGCGTCAGACCTATAATTATGCACAAAAAACAGGGCCCGGTCAATCACCGATCGCCTTGGGCGGGCCCCGGAGAAAAAAACGGTGCCCCGGACAGAGCCGGAGCGCCGAAGATCGAACGAGCTCAGGATTCCGGCCCGAGGATGTCGTACTCCAGCACGATGCCGTTATCGCCCTCCAGCAGGATCGTCCCGTCGCCCGGATCGGAGAAGAAGGTCTCGTAGATCTCATCGTCTTCCGTCACGTCATAGGTGCCGGAAGCGTTCAGGGTCGTGGTGACGACGGTACCGGCGGCCTTCAGCTGTCTGGTCTCGGGATCATACAGGCCCGCCATGTCGAAATCGGCGTACTGATCATCTCCGCCCCTGTGGATGAACACGGAATAGAAGAAGGTCTCCTCGTCATAGAGGCCCTGCCAGTGGATCTCCACGTAGACGTCCTCGTCATCGTTGCGCCACACGCCGTTGAAGCTGCCGATGGGGATGAACTGCAGATCCGCGCCCATATCATCGTGGCCGTCGTGCCACTCCAGCGCGCCGTCCTCCGTCAGGGAGAACACGGTGACGGTGTTTTCCTCATCGATGCCCTCGTATTCGCTGTCGCCCCGGGTCATGTCCAGCGTCAGGGGATCCAGAGTATAGCCGGTCTTGCGGGAGGAAAAGGATGCCAGGCAGTCCGTTTCCGCGTCATAGAAGCAGGCATACTCCCACTGGGCGCCGGCGTTCTCTTCCTGATCGAACAGGTCCACCAGCACGCGGTAGCCTTCCTCTTCATAAACGATCTCCACCAGGCCGCCCATCATGGCCCAGTCGCCCTCGAATTTCATACCGCCCTCAGGCTCGGTCTGCGCCTCACCCAGGGCCGAAACGCAAAAAAGCGCCATCACGACAGCCATCAGAACGCTCAAAAGTTTCTTCATCGTCATCAAGTCCTTCCTTTCGTTTTGTCGTTGGATCGGTTCCGGTATCCATGTTTACCATTTTCCGCGCTTCTGTGTCAAGGGACGATCACGAATATTTACATGTCCGGGATGCCGGGCCGGCCGGGGAGACCGTTCCCGTCCGCGAGGAGAGCGAAAAGACGGTCCATCCGCTCCCGGATGCACGCGTATACCTCCTCACAGGCAGCCCCGGAGGCGGGATCGGGGATCCCGTAAAAAAGGGAGCTGAGGGGCTCGCACCTGTCCCCGGGCAGGTCCAGCATGGCGAAACGGTCCGCGGCGCCCCGGGAGATCATGGCGAAACGGCTGAAGGCGGCAAAGTCCCGGTAATCCAGGTACCGGGCGGACCCGTTCGCCAGGTCCGGCTCGATCCCGTGCCTCCTCAGCGTGAAACGCACCTCCTCGGGGACCGGCTGTCCCCGCGTGTTCGGGAACGCCGCGCGCGCCTGTGCCCGCAGGGACCATCCCCTCTCCTTCGCCATATGGTTCAGGATGTCGGCGCACATGACGCTGCGGTTCAGCCCGCCGTCGCAGCAGAAGCAGATCTCCTCCGGCTCGTCCCGGTAGCTGGCCATATCCGAAAAGCGCTGGGCCGTGAGCGCTTCCGGGCTCACCGTCAGCACCGGGGACCTGTCGCGATCGGGCTGCATGCCCTCCAGCGCGGCCCCCAGGCGGTCCCCGTCGATCTCTCCCGGGCGGAAATACATCAGGGTGATGTGGGGCGTGAGCGGATAGTCCAGCGCTCTGACCCGGTCAAAGGGGCGGTACAGCTCCGTCAGAAGGGCATAGTCCTCTTCCGAGACCGGCCTTGAAAGCAGCACCACGGACCTGGAGACCATGTTGACGATCCTGTCCGGCAGGAGGCGGACCTGCCGCCCCGCGTGCTTTTCCCTGAGATCCCGGACGATATCCCGAGCCCGCCCGAGGCTCTCATCCACCGCCCGGGCATAAGCGTCCTCCCCCATTCCCGGCGCCATATCCCGTTCCGGGTCCATCAGGTCGTGCAGCGTCATGTGCAGCGTGGACGCCGGCAAGGGATCGGCGCACATGCCCGCGCCCGAAAGACGCCCCCTTAGGATCGACTGCATCAGCCGCGTCAAATGAAAAGTATCCCTGTCCGGACGGAACACCACCGTGGATCCCGGGAAGGGGCGGAACGCCCCGTCCGGGCCGACCTTATGTTTCAGGCCCGGGTGCGTCAAAAACCGTCCGCGGACGGGCTCATATTTCCAGGCGGTCCTCAGATCATATTCTTCAAGAAGCGTCACGGTCCCGCGCCTCCCTCCTGCCCCTGACGGGGTCTTCTCCGGTTTCCCGGTCATTATAGCATAAAAAAACGCGGGGCACGCGCCCCGCTGAGATCTTCCTTCCGGTCATGCCGCCTTTTCAGGCCCCGTGGTCCTCAAGATACCGCCGTTTTCTGCGCGCGTCCTCCGCCTCCAGAGATGAATCGTCACGGACGCCGGCCAGATATTCCAGATGATGCCGGAACTCATGCCGCAGCACGCCCCGCAGGATATCCCGGGCCTCACGCGCGTCCGCGTTCGGGCAGGCCCGGTCGAAGGACCCCTTGTACATGACGATCTGTCTCACGCCGGAGAACACCCTGTACATCCCCAGGACGCACAGGTCGTCCCCCCGGGCGTAATCCGGCACCACCGCGGCCTGGGACACGATCACCCCGCCGGTGAGGTCACGGAAAAACGCCTCGGGCAGCTCGTCCATCAATTCTGAAATGATCGAGGCGTATTCCGCGGCGCCGATCATGCTTTCCCCGGCTGTTTCGCGCCCCGGCTCTTGCCCAGATAGGCTTCCTTCACCTTGGGGTCGTCCAAAAGCTCCTTGCCGGTGCCGTGCATGGTGATGGAGCCGGTCTCCAGCACATAGGCGGAATCCGCGATGTGCAGGGCGGCGTTGGCGTTCTGCTCCACCAGGAGGATCGTGATGCCCTCCTCGTGCAGCCGCTCGATGATCCTGAAGATATCCCGGATCACCAGCGGCGCCAGGCCCAGGGAAGGCTCGTCCATCATCATCAGTTTCGGGCGCATCATCATGGCGCGGCCCACGGCCAGCATCTGCTGCTCCCCTCCGGAAAGGGTGCCCGCCAGCTGCCAGGAGCGCTCCTCCAGGCGGGGAAAGAGCTGGTACACGTGCTCGATGTCCGGCGTGAGATCGTCCTTGCGCAGATAGGCGCCGATCCTCAGGTTCTCCAGCACCGTCAGGTTGGGGAACACCCGCCGGCCCTCCGGCACCATGCCGATGCCTTCGGACACGATCTTCTGGGGCGTCTGGCCGCTGATGACCTGGCCGTCATAGGTGATGGTGCCCTCCTTGATGGGCACCAGGCCGGAGATGGCCCGCAGCGTGGTGGACTTGCCCGCGCCGTTGGCCCCGATCAGGGTGACGATCTGGCCCTTTTCCACCGTCAGGGATATGCCCTTGATCGCCTCGATGCCGCCGTAGCTGACCTTCAGATCCTTGATATACAGCAGGCTCATTCG
>CACZOZ010000081.1:0-3535 GCA_902782865.1 uncultured Eubacteriales bacterium | reverse complement strand
GGGCCGGGGCGTGCGGCAGTCAAAGGGCGCGGTGACCGCCCTGAAACGGGACCGGATCAGGAGCTGTTCCCATTCCTCGGGCGTGGAGCACGATCCCGCGACCGTGCCTCCCAGACGCATAGGCTTTTCCTCCTTTGGATTCAGATATTCTCGACGGGGGCGAAATCCCCGAAGGTCACCATCAGGGGATAGTCCCGGATGGGCATGTGGCTGAGCAGCGTCTCTCCCCCGCCGGTGGTGACCAGATCCCCGTCGGGCTCAAAGACCTCGCCGGTGTACAGGTCGATGATCCGCACAGGGCCCGGCTGAGCGAAGACGCGCAGGGACACCGTGGACTCGTATTCCTCGGTGAGCACGTCCGCCGCCTTCCAGTACACGAAGGCCGAGGCGCCGCCCTTCCGGATAAAGCCGCCGTATTTGAGGCGCGCGTCCGGGTCCGCCGGGGTCATCTCCCGGCCGCCGATAAAGGTGGAATCCGCGCCCTCGAAGAGCACGGGCAGCCTCTGCGGCCTCACATCGGACCCGAACACGGCGCACAGGGTGCGCATGGCGGTGAAGGAGTCCTTGCGGCGATACTGCCCCAGGGGCTTCCCGTCCTTATCGAAAGTCTCCCCCAGGAGGCCGAAGAAACCGTACCACTTCTCGGTGATGTTCACGTAGTCGTCCTGGATGTTCTCGAAAATGTCCACGGTGGAGAAGTAGGAGGTGAAGAGCACGTCCGTCATCAGGTCGGACACGGTCTTGCGCAGAAGATATTTGGCCTGTTTGCGCTCTGTCCAGTCGGCGCGCTTCATGGCCCCCTGGGTGGACCAGCGGGAGGGGGCCCCGGTCTCGCCCTGGATGACCCCCAGGCGGGGATCCAGGGACTTGACATAGGCGTCGATGGCGGCCACGTACTCATCCGTGCCCTTTTCCACGCTGAAGGTGTAGCGGTGATAGGTCACATCATCGATATAGGACGCCAGCTCCCTGTCCAGGAACCGGTACAGGTATTTAAGGTCGGTGCAGAAGGAGCCGGCGAAGATCTTCGCTTCCGGATCCGTCCGACGGATCACCTTCGCCGTCCTCAGGGCGAAGGCGCGGTACTCCGGGGCATTGGCCTGCGGGCGCCAGCACCAGTTCCCGTCCGGCTCGTTCCAGATCTCGTAATGCCCGACCCTGCCCCGGTAGCGGCCGACGCAGGCCGCGACGTAACGATCCCAGGCGGAGCGCTCCTCCTCAGTGCGGATGGGCGGGCAGCCCACGGCGCCGGCGGAATTGTCCGCCCCCGGGGTGTAGAGCCCGTTGCCGTAGCACAGGCAGATCCAGGGGCGCATGCCGCGCTCGATCAGGTTATCCACGATGCTGTCCAGCCAGGTGAAATCGTACACGCCCTTCACTTTTTCCGTGCGGCACCAGCCGGACTGGATCCGCACCCATTTGGCGCCCACCGCCGCCAGATCGTCATAGCACTTTTCCGGATCGTACAGGTCCCGGTCCAGCTTTTCCAGGCCGACGCCGATGCGCCAGGCATCGCTCTCCCCGGCGCTCTTCCATCGGACGCGGCCGATCCTCACAGCCCGTTTCATTGAAAAGACCTCCTGATACTTCAAGCGCCGCCCTCAGGGATGCCACGGCATCCGTTCGGAACGGATCGGTCGGAAGGGGCTCAAAGCCGCCTGTTTCAACAGGCACCAGAAATACGCGTCCTCCAGGGCGTCCTCAAGAGGATAGGGAGAAGGCCCGCCCGTCAGGTATCCGCCCATATCAAGCAGCATGCTGGCGATGGCGAACTCATCCTGCACCGTGTCGGGCATCAGCTCATCCTGCCAGCCCCGCCGCCGGTCCCGGAGGGCCTGGGTGTCCAGGCAGCGGTACTTTTCCGGGATCTCGGGGGTGAGGAACAGTTTGCGCGGCACGCCGGCCCCGTCCGCGAAGCTCACCGAAGTGTCGCTCCATTCGCCCCGGTCCCCCCGGACCACCAGGTGCCTTGAGCGGATGAAGGAGCGGTACTGGACGGGGCTGAAATCGTACACCGCGCTTTTCCCCGAATCGAAGGATATCAGCGCGGTCATCCTTTCCGCCGCGGCCCGGCTCCCGTCCAGGATGGCGCCGGTACGGGAATCCGTCCGGATGACGGTGTTCTGCCGCGCCGCGCCCGTGACCGTGAAGGCCTCCCCCACGGGGACCTGAAGGGCCCTGCGGATGACACTGGCGGCATGGTAGTCGTGAAGAAGAGAAATGTAGAGGGAGGAGGGCGTACCGATAAGGCCCTCCTCCACGGCCGCAAGGCCCGATAACAGGATGGGCTGGCGGAAGTACTGCTCGCAGCTCACGATCTTCGCGCCGCCCGCGCCCAGGGCCCATACGGCCCTGAGCTGATCCATGGTCTCACCCACGGGGGTCTCCGTCACCAGGGGCAGGCCCTTTTCCGCCCAGCGGGCGATCACCTCGGCCATGTGTCCCCGGTCCACGGCGATGACGGCAAAGTCCGGCCGGAAGGCGAGGCACTCATCCTCGTCCGTCACCGCGGGGGCACCGGTGCGCGCGGTCATCAGCCCGGCCTTCTCCGGGGACCTGCACAGGAACATGGCCCCGAACAGGTCCGGGTAGGTGCGCGCGATACGGCCGAAGTATTCCGCCCGGTAGCCCGAGCCGACGATGACGTATCTGAGCATGCTTTGATCCCTCCCGGGCGGTCTGAAGTTTAGTCGGGGATCCTCTCGATCAGGGTGACGCTGCGGGGCGCCGCGGTGACGCTGCCCTCACAGGGAACGCCCTCCAAAGTGACCGCATCGCCCTGCATAAGGACGCGGCAGGGGCCGAAGCCCTCGGGCACTTCGATCTCAAGGGCGGTATCCCGGGGATTGAACACGGCGTACGCCAGGGGGGTCTCCCCTTCGGACCAGGTCACGGCGATCTCGAAGTTTTTGAGGATCTCACAGGCGGGGACATCGCCAGAGGTGAGGTAGGCGCGGGACTTTCTCAGGGCGATCAGGCCTTTGTAGTACTCCGCCATAGCCTCAGCGGCGCTGCCCGGGACGAGAGCGTCCCAGTCGATATTGTTGACCTCATCGGAGGAGGCGTAGCTGTTGGAGTCCCCGTCCTTGGTGCGCAGCATCTCCTCGCCCGCCAGGAAGAAGGGCGTGCCCCGGCCCAGGAGCACCGCGGCGGCGCACAGGCGCTGCATCGCCAGGCGGTCCGCCTCCGGCGCGTCCGGGTTCGTCAGAAGCAGCTTGTCCCACAGGGTGTTGTTGTCGTGAGAGGACACGTAGTTGACCACCATAGCGTTCTTCACGCTCCAGGAAGCGCCCTTGCCCTTCTGGCCGCCCTGAAGGCCGAAGATGACCTTCTGGGCGTTGAACTGGCTGGCCTTGCCGTTGGCGTAGCCCGCGTCCTTGGGATCGAACACGCTGCCCTTGAGGCCGTCCCTGATCGCGTCGTTGAACACGGCCACGGAACCGATGCCGTCCCCCGTAGCGGTGATCTGCTTGATGTTCGCCTGGCTGGCCTTGAAATTGTCCCTCAGGGGCGTGGTGCCGCCGGTCCAGCCCTC
>CACZOZ010000080.1:0-4597 GCA_902782865.1 uncultured Eubacteriales bacterium | reverse complement strand
CGGCACCGTGGACTGGCACAACAAGCTGATCTGCGGCTTCGGCGGCAACCCCCTGACCCTGGCTTCCGACAGCTACTACATCGTGGAGATCACCGCCAAGGCGACCCAGCCCGTGTCCTGCGGCGTGTTCCTGAACCCGATGGGCGGCTGGGATCCCCGTGTGTCCGAGGGCATGGACCTGACCACCGAATTCCAGACCTTCCGCTTCGCCACCACCGACACCTTCATCATGGACATGGATTTCGAGCTGCTGTTCCAGTTCGGCTCCGACGCTCTGTCCAAGATGGGCGAGGTCACCGTAGAGTTCCAGAACGTCACCATCTATCAGATGAGCGTGCTGTAAGCGCTGTTTGACGGTCGGGGAGGATGGTCCAGATCATCCTCCCTTTCCGTCTGTCAGGAGGTATAGAATGAAAACCAGGATCATCGGCCTTATCGCCCTCTTGTGCACTGTATGCCTGCTCCTGGCGGGCTGCGGCGGGGGGGACAAAAAGCCCGCGGAAACTCAAGCCCCGAAGGATCAGGGCGAGCCCTTCGCCGACGTGACGGACGACAAGGATTTTTCCTCTCTCCGCACCCCCGGCAGTCAGGAATCCGCCTATGATTACAAGGTGTTCTTCCGGCCCGCCGTGGACGGCATCAACCAGCCCTATGTGGGCGACACCATGCCCTACTACGAGGACGGCACCTACTACATCTATTACCTCAAAGAGGGCGGCGACAGCTACAATCACTCCATCTACCTGGCCACCACGAAGGATTTCGTGACCTACACCGAATACGATGATCCCATCATCGAATCCAGCCGCAGCGGCGGGCAGGACGGATGGGTGGGCACCGGTTCCGTGGTGAAGGTGAAGGACGAATACCTGTTCTTCTACACCGGCCATGCCTCTTCCGACACCTATGAGTTCATGGAAAAGATCATGCTGGCCAAGGGCAAAACGCCCACCGAGTTCGAAAAGGTGGAGGACTGGGCCATCGCCCCGCCCGCCGAGATCGGCCAGAAACGGGATTTCCGTGATCCTCAGGCCTACTACGACGCCGAAACGGATACCATCATCCTCACCGTCACGGCCGCTCAGGGCGGCGTGGCCCGTATCCTGAAGTACACCCTCAGCGGCAGCCTGAACACCGTCACCTATGACGGCGTGATCTTCACCAACGCCGTGGGGAACTTCTGGAACCTGGAATGCAGCGACACCTTCAAGCTGGGTGACAAGTACTATCTGACCTATTCCGCCCAGGACGACACCCTGTGGTACGCCGTGTCCGATACGCCCTACGGCCCCTACGGGGAAGCCAGACGGCTGGACGCCAAGCTGTTCTACGCGGCCAAGCATGTGGAGAGCCCGGAGGGCGCCTTCATGGTGGGATGGGCCCGCCGCAGCGAATCCCCCTCCTCCACGTCGGAAGTCTCCGCCTGGGGCGGCAACCTGGCGGTCCAGAAGCTGATCCGGAACGAGAACGGCGATCTGTCCCTCAGGCCCGTGGACACCGTGGCGCAGCAGTTCACCAAGCGCCGCCATCTGGCCTTTGAGGAAGATACCGTCAAGGTCGAGGCCGGCGCGCGCTACAGCTACACGGAAGCTTTCACGGCTTACGAGAGCTATCTGCTCAAGGGCAGGCTCACCTTCACCGGCACCGGCTGCTTCGGCCTGGCCTTCGACTACAACGGCCAGCAGGGCAAGTACAAGCTGATCACCCTGGATCCCGCCGCGCAGACGCTCAGGCTGGAGTTCAACGAGGGCAGCGCGCAGATCACCGAAACGGCGGCGAAGCTGGAAGCGGGCAAAGAGTACGAGTTCACCTATCTCCAGGAGGGTTCCGTGGGCATTTTCTGGCTGGGCGACGAGGCGGCCCTCACCGTGAGGGTGTACGGCGTCAGCGGCAAACCGGTGATGCTGTACGCGGAAAACAATACTGTCACCTGTACCGAACTGCGTGAATACACGCGATAGGGATGAAGCGATATGATGAACCACAGCCTGATATTCGCGCGGGCTTATGAAAAAGAGGCGGGAGGGAAGATCCTCCCTTCCGCCCGTCCCGCTTTCCACCTCACGCCCTGGATCGGCTGGATGAACGACCCCAACGGGTTCTCCTACTACCGGGGCCAGTACCACCTCTTCTACCAGTACAATCCCTACGACACCGAATGGGACGCCATGCACTGGGGCCACGCCGTGAGCCATGACCTGCTCCACTGGTCCTATCTCCCCGCGGTCCTGGCGCCGGACAAGCCCTACGATTCCTTCGGCTGTTTTTCCGGCAGCGCCATCGAGATCCCCGGCGGCAAACAGCTGCTGATGTACACCGGCGTGCGCAAGGAGGGCGGTGACAAGGGCAAGGAATTCCAGACCCAGTGCATCGCCGTGGGCGACGGGACGGACTATCGGAAATTCGAGGGCAATCCGGTACTGGACGCTTCCGATCTGCCGGAGGGCCTGAGCCCCTACGACTTCCGCGATCCCAAGATCTGGCGCGAGAAAGACGGGGCCTACCGCTGTGTGGTCGGCGCGCGCCGCCGGGACAAAAGGGGCGTACTCCTGCTGTACCGCAGCGAGGACTGTTTCTCCTGGCATTTCGAGAGCGTCCTGGCGGAGAACGACGGCAGCTTCGGCCTTATGTGGGAGTGCCCGGATTTCTTCCCCCTGGACGGCAAACAGGTGCTGTTCGTCAGTCCCCAGGACATGCTTCCGGAGGGATTCGAGTATCACAACGGCAACGGCACCGTCTGCCAGATCGGCCGGTTCGACGAGGAAGCGAAGCGCTTCGTGCCCGAGCATGACCAGGCGATCGACTACGGCATCGACTTCTACGCGCCCCAGACCATCCTGACCCCGGACGGCCGGCGGGTCATGATCGGCTGGATGCAGAACTGGGACACCTGCAAGGCCACCGGATACGAGGAACGGCTCTGGTACGGGCAGATGAGCCTGCCCCGGGAGCTGTCCATCCGCGACGGCCGCCTCTACCAGCAGCCCATCCGCGAGCTGACGCTGTACCGCGGCGCCAGGGTGGAGTATAAGGACGTGCACGTCGAGGAAGCCCGGTCCCTTCCCGGCATCGAAGGCCGCAGCCTGGAGATGGATATCCATATCCGTCCCGAGGACCCTGACAAGCCCTATCACAAGTTCACCATGCGGTTCGCCAAGGACGACCGGTTCTATTCCGTCCTCAGCTTCCGCCCCCATGAGTCCCTGCTGAAGATCGACCGCAAATTCTCCGGCTCCCGGAGGGCCTACATCCATCAGCGCCGCTGCGAAGTGGCCCGGCGGAACGGCGAGATCGATCTGAAGGTGATCCTGGACCGGTTCAGCATCGAAGTGTTCATCAACGACGGAGAGCAGGTGATGACCGCGATCATCCTCACGGACGCGAAGGCGAAGGAGATCTCCTTCGAGGCCGACGGCCGCGCCGTGATGGATATCACCAAGTACAGCCTGTTTTCGGAGGATTGAAAAATGCCCGGATATGATGTTGTGGCTCTGGGCGAGCTTCTGATCGACTTCGCCCCCAAAGGCGTGAACGAGGCGGGATATCCTATCCTCGCCGCCAATCCCGGAGGCGCGCCCGGCAACTTCCTGGCGGCCCTGAACCGGTACGGCTGCCGCACCGCCATGATCGGCAAGGTGGGCAGCGACATGTTCGGCCGTCTTCTGACGGATACCCTGAATAAAGCCGGCATCGAAACGAAAGCCGTGATCAGCGATCCGGGAGTGTTCACCACCCTGGCTTTCGTTTCCCTGGACGAAAGCGGCAACCGGGACTTCAGCTTCGCCCGCAAGCCCGGCGCGGATACCTGCCTCAGGCCCGACGAGATCGATGAGGGCCTGATCGCGGATGCCCGTGTGTTCCATTTCGGCACTCTGTCCCTGACAGGGGACCCCGCCGCGGCCGCCACCCGCCGGGCCATCCAAACGGCGAAGGATCACGGCGTCCTGATCAGCTGCGATCCCAACCTGCGCCTGCCCCTGTGGAAAACACCGCAGGACGCCCGGGACGCCATCGACTGGAGCCTGCGCCAGGCGGATATCGTCAAGATCAGCGACGAGGAGATCGCCTTCATGTGGGGGCTGGACCACGAGGAAGGCGCGCGGAAGCTGCTGGATGAGTACGGCGTCTCCCTGGTGTACGCCACTCTGGGGCCCAGGGGCTGTTATGCCGCGACCCGTTCCGCTTCCGTCACCGTGGACTGCCCCCCGGGCATCCGCGCGGTGGACACCACCGGGGCGGGGGATATCTTCGGCGGCAGCGCCATGAGCCGTTTCCTCCAACTGGACAAGGCGCCCGACGCGCTCTCGGAAGAGGACCTGACGCGGATCGTGCGCTTCGCGTGCGCCGCCGCCAGCCTCTCCACATTAAAGTACGGCGGCATCACCAGCGTGCCGTCCCCGGATGAGGTGGAAAAGCTCATCGCCGCTTCTTACTGATCCCGCGGGAACGCGTTCACGCTTCCGGCATTTAATAAACAAGGCTCCCGTCCACTTTGGATGGGAGCCTTTTGAATATGATCCGTGATCAGTCCATGGAGGCGCCGCCGTCGATATTCAGCGCCTGGCCCGTGATGTGATCGGCGTACTCAGAGCACAGG
>CACZOZ010000079.1:0-3247 GCA_902782865.1 uncultured Eubacteriales bacterium | reverse complement strand
TGTCGTTCAGCGCGTTGGCGATCATCAGCGGGATCAGCTTCTCCGGGAAGTGATACGGCCCGTAGTTGTTGGAGCACCGGGAGACGGTCACAGGCAGCCCGAAGGTGCGGTGATAGGCCAGGGCCAGCAGGTCCGCGCTGGCCTTGGAGGAGGAATAGGGCGAGGAGGTGTGGATGGGCGTTTCCTCGGTAAAGAACAGGTCCGGCCTGTCCAGGGGCAGGTCGCCGTACACCTCGTCGGTGGACACCTGGTGGAAGCGGGTAACGCCCACGGCGCGGCTGGCGTCCATCAGCACCGCGGTGCCCATGATGTTGGTCTCAAGGAACACGCCGGGGTTCTCGATGGAGCGGTCCACATGGCTCTCCGCGGCGAAGTTCACCACGATGTCCGGCCTGACCTCCTTGAAGAGGGCCATGATGCCCTCCCGGTCGCAGATGTCCAGGCGGCAGAAGCGGAACCGGGGATCGTCCATCACCGGCTTCAAGGTGCTCAGGTTGCCGGCGTAGGTCAGCTTGTCCACACAGATGACCTGGTCGTCCGGATAGTGATCCAACAGGTAGAAGATGAAATTGGAGCCGATAAAGCCCGCGCCGCCGGTCACGAGGATCTTCATGAGATATCCCTCCCGTACTTACTTGATGAACAGGTTGTCATACACGGCGCGCAGGTGCTTGCCGTAGGCGGATTTGCCGTATTTATCCGCGCATTTCAGGAGCTGCTCCCCGTCGATCCACCGCATCCGGTAGGACACTTCCTCGATGGAGGAGATCATCATGTTCTGCGCCTTCTGGGTCAGGCGCACGAATTCCGCCGCCTCGATGAGGCTCTCCACCGTGCCCGTGTCGAACCAGGTGAAGCCGCGGCCCAGGATCTCCACCTGCAATATGCCCGCGTGCAGGTACATCTCGTTGAGCGTGGTGATCTCCAGCTCGCCCCTGGCGGAGGGCTTCACCTGGTCGGCCATGTCGCTCACCCCGGCAGGGTAGAAATACAGCCCCGTCACCGCGTAGTGGGACTTGGGGTTTTTCGGCTTCTCCTCGATGGTCTCGGCTTTGCCGTTCTTGTCGAAGGACACCACGCCGAAGCGCTCCGGGTCCTCCACGTAGTAGCCGAACACCGTGGCCAGGCCGTTCTGCGCGGCCTTCGAGGCGTTGATCAGCTTGTAGCCGAAGCCGTTGCCGTAGTAGATATTGTCCCCCAGGATCATGGCGCAGGCGTCGTTCCCGATGAACTCCCGCCCGATGGTGAAGGCCTGGGCCAGCCCCTCCGGCTTGGGCTGCACCGCGTATTTGAGGTCGATGCCGAACTCGGCGCCGTCCCCCAGCAGGGCCTTGAACCGGTCGCTCTCCTCCGGGGTGGTGATGATCAGGATGTCCCTGATCCCCGCCAGCATCAGGGTGGACAGGGGGTAATAGATCATGGGCTTGTCGTACACGGGCAGCAGCTGCTTGCTGGTGACCAGCGTCAGCGGATAGAGCCTGGTGCCGGAGCCTCCGGCAAGGATGATCCCTTTCATGATCCACCTCTCAAAACAGTGATTTTTTTCCTTGTTCTTATTTAATCATGTTTTCAATAAAAAAGCAAGGATAGTCTGCTCCGAATTTTACCAGCCCAAATTTATATCTGTTTCTATTGAGTATGTGCGCAGCGGGCAGCTCCGGCGGCACAGCTGAAATGATGGGTCAAACATAACCGTCCCCAATAGTTCATGAATGAGGGTCCGCGCTGTGATTCTTTAATAAATCAGCTCGAAACCGACCGTACAATCTGGAAAGCACTGCTCAGCGGTATGTTTGACTAGATATCGCTGATTTGTTCCGCGGTTCCCTAACAGTGAAAGAAAGAAGGTTCATGCTCCCGCATCCACAGGTCCTCGGGAAACGCGAAAGCTTTCTTTGTCCGCACAAGATCCATCAATTCGTCACGGGTCGCGTTTTCGATCTCCTCCGTGCTGAATACAACGTAGAACTCTCCATGACCAAATGTCATGATACTCGTATGGAGCCGGTCTCTGGGGATCGAACTTGTACAACATCCATTGATATAAAACATGACGCAGTCCGGGTCTGTCCGCAGTTCGGTACCATCGACGAACAAGCCGAGCTTACTGCGATCCCGACTGATGACAGCCGGTTTCCAAACAGATACAATACCAGAAATCAGCCACCCTGCCAATGAACCCAGGAACACCAGCAAGCCGGTGCCGATGTTCATATACTTTCTGTCCGGCATCAGAGAAGGAAGTGTATATATATGCGTTTTACTGTTTAGCGAAGATGATTTTGTACCAGTCATTTTAATAATACACCTCTGAATCAATAAATATTTGAGTTGCTAATCACTAACGCTCGAATATGTATTGAACGCCATAATCTATCAGCTTATCGTTGATTTTATTCACAATCTCTTTTTTGGGTGATGGCAGATTTCTGCAAGGCTTTCGGGGACGGTTCTGTTTGTCACCTGACCTTCCATGCCATATGATCCCTGTGTAAAGTGCAGTATATCATCATGTGAAAACCCCGGACGCTCACTTGCATATACCCCACCATCGCTCACTTTCCATGGCTGCCTTGCCATATCATCATCCCTCAGATCGTTAAGGGGAGTAAATCATGTTTGAGGAGATGTGTCGATCAGATCCGTCCCCGACAGTTTCTTACAATAATGATTTGATCTTTGCCCTTATTTAATCATATTCCAAATAAAAAAGCAAGGATATTCCTATCCTTGCCCTGTTGACCGCCTCACCAAACGGCCGTCAACCTTATATCCCGCCTCAGTAGATCCCGATCTCCGCCGCCTGGGCGCCGCCGGTCCTTGAGGAGGTGTTGAGGGTGAACTTAAGCTGCACGAAGGAAGCCTGCACGGGTTCAAAGTCGATGCGGATCCGGTTGCCCGTGGCCGCGTCGAACTGGTACTTGTCCGCGGGGGACGCCTCGGTGAAGTTCTCCCCGTCAAGGCTCACGAGCACCGCGATCTCCTGGATGCGGGGCTCCCAGATGGAGGAGGGGTTGAGGCACACGGCCACGCAGGAGACGGTCCTCTCCTGCCCTAAGTCAAAGGTGATGGGGGCGGGGAAGCCTTTGGACTCCCAGTAGGTGTCGGTCTTGCCGTCGTTCACGTTTTTATCCACATACACGTCCGTGTGGGCGCCGGAGATGACGGGCACGTTGAGGGCGAAGTTCTCGGTATCCGGCAGGGGGATGAAGTCCGCCGCCGGGTCCGGGAAGCAGGGGGGGCGCTG
>CACZOZ010000078.1:0-8643 GCA_902782865.1 uncultured Eubacteriales bacterium | reverse complement strand
CCGGCGAAGGCAATGTCAATGTGGACGGCAAGCTCACCCAGCGCCAGCAGTTCACTCCCGAGTCCGATCCTCAGGACAGCGACATCAACATCCACTTCGATCTGAACACCGTGGGCAGCATGAAGAGCTACAACTTCTCCGTGGAGGTCCCCGACAGGAACACCACCTTCAAGCTGAACGGCACGGATATGGGCGGCGCCGGCAAGGCGTCCCTGAGCGTGATCTCCTATGATCAGGAAGCCCTCAGCGGCAGCCTGGTCTACGCTCTGTCCAATGAGGGCCTGAGCGTCCAGGGCGAGCTGAAGAACCCCTACGAATCCTACGGCGCTTCCCTGGCCGTGGCTCAGGGCTGGTTCTCCCTCAAGCTCACCGGCAACGGCGAGACCGTCTTCGCGGCCGACATGTACCTGGATGAGAACGGCAATGTGACTTCCGCCAGCCTGGAGACCCCCGAACTGAAGGCCGAGTATGACGGCGAGAAGCTCGTCATCGTCGCGGGCGGCGTGACCGTGACCTGCACCGGCGAATACGAGAGCGCCAATGCCTACGTGATCACCATGAAGGCCGAGGGCGAGACCGTTCCCGCCGATCAGGACACCGCCTACATCCGCGTCGAATACGAAGGCACCGAGGGCGACTGGGCCCTGACCGGCTATATGATCGATCCCGAGGGCAATGAGATGTTCCGGGTGACCTACGGCGTGGCGCCCACCGAGCCCATCGTGCCCATCGCCGAGACCTATGCCGGCAATGTGATGGAGATCAACGCTCCCTTCGTCACCCAGATGGTCACGATGCTCCTTTCCCAGTACACCGCGATCGGGGAATGATCCATGGACTTTAAAGCGAACGCGCTTGAACATCTGAACGGGTATATCACCGGGGGCGTCTCCGCCTTCCATGTGATCGCCCATACGGCCCGCCTCCTTCGGGAGGCGGGATTCATTCAGCTCTCCATGAGGGAGCCCTGGCGGCTCGAAAAAGGCGGGCGCTATTTCGTGTCCCCGTTCGATACCACCCTGTACGCCTTCACCCTGGGCGAAGACGATCCCCTGGGCGGGCGGCCCCTGCTCGCCGGCGCCCATGTGGATTTCCCCGCTCTGAAACTGAAGCCCGATCCGCTTCTTAAGCGCCAGGGCTATCTGCAGCTCAATACGGAAGTCTACGGCGGCCCCATCCTCAACACCTGGTTCGACCGGCCCCTGGGCCTGGCGGGCAAGGTGGCTTTCCGGGACGGCAGGGGCGGCGTGGACACGCGGTATGTCAACGTGACCGCGCCCTGGCTGTACCTGCCCAACCTGGCGATCCACATGAACCGTGAGATCAACGATAACGGGAAGCCCATCGACCAGCAGACCGAGCTGCTGCCCCTGGCGGGCCTCGTCCCGGAGGGGGACGGGGAGAACGCTTTCACCTCCGCTCTGGAGCGGGAAGCGGGCCTTGAGAAGGGCTCGGTCCTGGACTGGGACCTGTGCCTGTATGAGCCCCAGGCGCCCGTTCGGGTGGGCCTGGAGGGCGAATTCCTGTCCTCTCCGCGCCTGGATGACCTGACCAGCGTGAGCGCCCTGATCCACGGCCTGATCGGCGCGAAACGGCGGCCCGGCGGGCTCAGCATGGTGTGTCTGTTCGACAACGAGGAGATCGGTTCCAGGACCAAACAGGGCGCGGACGCTCAGATGCCCGCCCTGATCCTCAGGAAGATCTGGACCGCCTTTGGTTTTACGGGGGAGGACGCCATGAGCGCCATGACCGGGGGCACGCTCCTGAGCGTGGACGTGGCTCACGCCTATCATCCCGATTATCCCCAGAAGCAGGACATCACCAATTTCCCCGTCATGGGGAAGGGCATCGTTTTCAAGAGCGCGGCGAATCAGTCCTACGCCTGGGACTGCGAGGCCATGGCCGGAGCCCTGGCCCTGTGTGAAAGGGCGGGGATCCCCTGCCAGCGCTTCGTCAAGCGCTCCGGTCAGAAGGGCGGAGGCACCATCGGGTCGATGATCTCCTCCCATCTGGGCATCCCCGTGATAGACATGGGCGTGGGGCTCCTGGCCATGCACTCATCCTGCGAGATGATGGGCACCGCGGATCAGGCGGCTCTTGAGGCCTTCGCCGAAGCGTATTACAGTGAAATGTGACATCTGGTCCCGCTCATTGAGGGGCGGCTCCCGGCGGGGGGCCGCCCTTTTCTCTTGAAAGCGGAAGATCCTTGAAGATCGGTGTTGACTTTCCCGCGGATTTTATGTACAATAGCCCTTAGCCGCTCGGGAGGGGCTCCTTAATGCGCTTCGCGCAGCCCCATGGCTGAAACAGGCCATCCTTACTCCTGGCAAGTCCCGGCGAGAAATTATTTTTAGGAGGTGCTGTCCATGTATGCTATCATCGCGACTGGCGGCAAACAGTACAAGGTATCCGAAGGCGATACCATCTACATCGAGAAGCTCGACGCGCCCGTGGATGACGTGGTGACTTTCCCCGTGCTGATGCTCTCCGGTGACCAGATCACCGTGGGGGATCCCATCGTGGAAGGTGCCTGCGTGACCGGCAAGGTCGTGCAGCACGGCCGCGGCCAGAAGATCCGCATCCTCAAGTACAAGAGCAAGAAGAACTACCGCCGCAAGGCGGGCCATCGTCAGGCCTTCACCAAGGTGGAGATCACCGGCGTCAACCCGTAACATGATCAGGGCCGTCTTTCAGTCGGACGGCAGCGGCCGGTACGTCGGCTACACGGTCCGGGGCCACGCGGGGTATGCCCCCGAGGGCGAGGACATCGTGTGCGCCGCCGCTTCAAGCCTGGCCATCAGCTGCTGCAACGCTCTTGAGACGGTGGCAGGAATCAAGCCGGAAGCCCATATGGCCGACGGGGATCTCACGGTCCGTATCCGTGACGACTCCCACGACGCTCAGGTCATCCTCAGGGTGCTCCGTCAGGGGCTTCTGGATCTTCAGGAGCAGTATCCCCGGTACATCACGGTCAACGAAAGCAAATAAGTGGAGGAATGGATCATGTTAAAGCTCAATCTTCAGCTCTTCGCTCATAAAAAAGGTATGGGCTCCACCCGCAACGGGCGCGACAGCGAAAGCAAGCGCCTGGGCCCGAAGCGCGCCGACGGCCAGCTGGTCAAGGCGGGCAACATCCTGATGCGTCAGCGCGGCACCAAGTTCCGCCCCGGCCTCAATGTGGGCATCGGCAAGGACGACACCCTGTTCGCGAAGGCTGACGGCATCATGCGCTATGAGCGCGTCGGCAAGACCGGCAAGCAGATCAGTGTCCATCCGGTGCAGTAACCGGCAAGGTCACTTGGCACACCCTCACTTAGGTGAGGGTGTTTCGTATATATAAGAATAACGACGAAAGTGGATCATGTATCGAACGATGGAACAGGGAGCATGGCTTGAGAACGCTTACCGCGCCTGTGAGATCTGCCCCCGCCGCTGCGGCGCGGACAGGACGGCCGGCCCGGGCTATTGCGGCATGGGAGATACGATGACGGCCGCCCGGGCGATGCTGCACCGCTGGGAGGAGCCCTGCATCGCCGGCACCGGCGGGGCGGGCGCGATCTTTTTCAGCGGCTGCAGCCTGCGGTGCGCCTACTGCCAGAACTTTGAGATCAGTCACGAGGGCAGGGGCTTTGAGATCACGGTGGACCGCCTGTGCGATATCATGAAGGCCCTGACGGACGCGGGGGCTTCCTGCATCGACCTGGTCACCGCCACCCATTTCACCCCCTCGGTGGTCCGGGCCCTTGAGCGGTGGCGTCCTCCGGTGCCGGTGGTCTGGAATTCCGGCGGCTATGAGCGGGCGGAGACCCTAAAGCATCTGGAGGGCCTCGTGCAGGTCTACCTGCCGGATCTGAAACACCATTCCCCGCGGCTGGCGAAACTGTGCGCGGACGCGGCGGACTATTTCGAGGCGGCGTCGTCCGCGCTCAAAGAGATGCGGCGGCAGGTGGGAAGCAACGTGTATTCCCCCGACGGGCTGCTCCAAAAAGGCCTGCTGGTGCGCCATCTGGTGCTGCCCGGATGCACGTCGGACAGTATCCGGCTGCTGCGGTTCATGGCGGAGGAGCTGCCCGGGGTGCCCGTGAGCCTGATGCGTCAGTACACGCCCCTGGCCCGGTGCCGCATCCCGGGGCTGGACAGGCGGGTGACCGACGCGGAGTACGAGCGGGTCACCGACGCGGCTCAGGCGCTCGGGATCACCGGCTACGTGCAGGAAAAGGAGAGCGCCGACAGTGTGTACACGCCGGAGTTCAACGGCGAGGGACTATTGGAGGATCGAGGATGCTGATCGATTTTTTCAGGGAGATCCTGGAGATCCGGCGGGATTTCCGCCAGGAAAAGAACAAAAGCGAGGTCATGAAGGGCACGGTCCTGTTCAAGCGTTTCCTGCCCTATTACCGGAAATACCTGGGCGAGGTCATCTTCGACATGGTCTGCGCCGTTATGACCACCGCCGCCACACTGGCCCTGCCCCTTCTGGTGCGGGAGATCACCAATCGGGCGGTGGCGGACGCGTCGGGCATCGAGGTGACCTGGATCCTCAGCCTGGGCCTCATCTACCTCTTCCTGCGCCTGGTGGACAGCGCCGCCAACTATCTCATGCAGGCCAAGGGCCACATCATGGGCGCGAAACTGGAAAAGGATATGCGGTCCGATCTGTTCGCCCATCTGCAGCAGCTGAGCTTCTCGTACTATAACAGCACCAAGGTGGGCCAGATCATGTCCCGCATCACGTCGGACCTGTTCGACGTGACGGAGTTCAGCCATCATTTCCCAGAAGAGGTGCTGATCGCCGCGGTGCAGATCACCGTGTCCTTCGTGGTGCTGATCCGGATCAATGTGCCCCTCACCCTGGGCCTGTTCGCGCTGGTGCCCCTGATGGTGTTCTTCGCCAGGAATTACTCCGGCAAGATGCGCGCGGCCTTCAGCCAGGGCCGGCACCAGGTGGGGGAGATCAACGCCCAGGTGGAAGACAGCCTCCTGGGGGTGCGGGTGGTCCGGTCCTTCGCCAATGAGCCCCTGGAGATCGAGAAATTCGAGAAGGGCAACGAGAAGTTCCTGCGGTTCAAAAAGCTGCAGTACCACTTCATGGGCGCTTTCGGCACGGTCATCCGGGCGTTCGAGGGGCTCATGTACATCGTGGTGGTGGTGGCCGGCGCCCTTCTTCTCAGGGACGGGGCCATCGCCGCGGGGGATTACACGGCCTATCTGCTCTATGTGACCACCCTGCTCACCTCCATCCGCCGCATCGTGGAGTTCACCGAGCAGTTCCAGCGGGGCATGACGGGCATCGAGCGCTTCTTTCAGATCATGGACGCGCCGGTGGAGATCGCGGACCTGCCGGACGCCCGGCCCCTGCCCGAGCATCTGCGCGGCGAGGTGGATTTTGAAAAGGTCAGCTTCCATTATTCGGACGACGAGGACCACGAGGTGCTCACGGATCTGGACATGCACGTTTCAGCCGGGCAGAACGTGGCGGTGGTGGGCCCCAGCGGCAGCGGCAAGACCACTCTGTGCAACCTGCTGCCCCGTTTCTATGACGTGACGGGCGGGCGCATCCTCATCGACGGTCAGGATATCCGCCACACCACCCTCAAGTCCCTGCGCGCCGCCATCGGCATGGTGCAGCAGGACGTGTACCTGTTCTCCGGCACGGTGTATGACAACATCCTCTACGGCCGGCCCGGCGCCGCCCGGGAGGAGATCATCGCCGCGGCCAGGAGCGCCGGCGCCCATGATTTCATCATGAAGCTGCCCAACGGTTACGACACCTATATCGGCGAGCGGGGCGTGAAGCTCTCCGGCGGGCAGAAGCAGCGCCTGTCCATCGCGCGTTTGTTCCTCAAGGATCCGCCCATCCTGATCCTGGATGAGGCCACCAGCTCCCTGGACAACGAGAGCGAGATGCTGGTGCAGCGGTCCCTGGAGTCCCTGGCCAAAGGCCGCACCACCTTCACCATCGCCCACCGGCTGACCACCATCCGCAACGCGGACATGATCTGGGTGCTGACGGAAAAGGGCATCGAGGAGACCGGCACTCACGCGGAGCTGATGAAGCGGGGCGGCGTGTATCACGATCTGTACCACCTGTACACGGACAGCGACGGTCAGTTTTGACATCCGCTGCCGGTATTTGGTATAATATCATTTGCGGCACTTACGCGGGTACCCGCAGGGGCCCGACGAGCCGCGAGAACCATTTCACAGCGTCAGGTATCCTGACAGGAGCTTGAACGGAGGGAAGAAAAATGAAAAGCAGTTCCACGGTTTTTTCCGCGAAGCGCGGGAATGTCTACAGGCTGGTGCTTTACGGGGTCCTCACGGCGGTCCTCATCGTGCTGGGGATGATCAATATCCCTCAGCCGGCGGGGCTGTCCATCACCTTCAACATGATCCCGGTAGCGGTGGCGGTCCTGGCGACGGGCGTCGAGGGCGGCGCCGTGATCGGTGGGGCCTTCGGGCTGATCAGCTTCCTGCAGTGCTTCGGCATCGCGGGCTACAGCCCCATGGGCGAGGTGCTGGTCAATATCAGCCCCTTCCTCACTTTCGTGCAGCGCTTCGTGACCCGTCTTATGATGGGCGTGATCACGGCGCTGATCTACCGGGCGGTGCGGGGCCGAACCAAGGCGGGCGTCAGCTATTCCGTCGCGGGGTTCTGCGCGGCGTTCCTCAACACGCTCTTCTTCATGGTGACTCTCGTGCTGTTCTTTCAGCACACGGAATACATGGCGGGCAAGATGGCCGGCCGGGGCTTCCTGGCCTATATCATCGCGGCGACGGGCATCAACGCCGTGGTGGAGATGCTCGTGTCCACGGCCCTGACGGGGACCATCGGCGCCGCGCTGAAAAAGGCGGGCTTCATCGCCTGAATCGGAAAGGTGAGTAAAACATGCTGCTGACACTGGACGTAGGCAACACCAATATCAAGATCGGCCTGTTCGAAGGAGAGGAGCTGCGCCATTACTGGCGTTTGTCCACCACCCGGAAGTACACCAGCGACGAGATGGGCGTCATGATGACCCAGCTGTTCGCCCAGGCGGGGCTCTCGCCCCGGTGCGTGGACGGCATCGCCCTGTCCTCCGTGGTCCCCACGATGAATTTCACCGTGGAGCACATGCTGAGCGACACCTTCGGCACCATGCCCATGACCGTGGGCCCGGGGGTGAAGACGGGGATGGACATCCGCTATGACAATCCCCACGAGCTGGGCAGCGACCGTATCTGCAACGCCGTGGCGGCCTACCAGCTCTACGGCGGGCCCTGCGTCTGCATCGATTTCGGCACCGCCACCACCTTCGGGGCGGTGGATAAGGACGGGGCATTCCTGGGCGGCTGCATCACCCCGGGCATCAAGCTCACCAGCGAGGCCCTGGTGACCGGCACCGCGAAGCTGCCCCACTTCGAGCTGGTCCTGCCGGAAAAGGTGATCGGCCGCACCACCGTCACCAATCTGCAGTCCGGCGTGATCAACGGCTATGTGGGCCAGGTGATCTACCTGATCGACAGGATCAGGCAGGAGATGGGCTGCCCGGACGCCAAAGTGGTGGCGACGGGAGGCATGGCCCGCCTGATCGCGAGCCAGACGGCCCGGATCGATCATATCGACGGGCGCCTGACGCTCAAGGGCCTGCGTCTTATCTGGGAAAAAAATCAGATCGGAAGGATAAACAAATGATGAAGACAGTCAAGGTCGGCTTTCTGGGCTGCGGCAATATCGGTTCCGGGGTATGGCAGCTCCTGATGCAGTCCGGGCAGCAGATGAACAAGACCGAATCCATTCGTTTCGACGTGGTGAAGGTGCTGGTGAGGGACCTGGAAAAGCAGCGCCCCGAAGGCATGGATCCGTCCCTGTTCACCCTGGATCCCGCCGAGGTGGTGGAGAACGATCAGATCGACCTGGTGGTGGAATTCATGGGCGGGGAGGACCCGGCGGCCGCGTACATGATCCGCGCGCTGAGCGCGGGCAAGAACGTGGTCACCGCCAACAAGATGGCTCTTTCCCTGCACTGGGAGGAGCTGATCGCCGCGGCGCGGGACCACAGCGCGGGGCTCTATTATGAGGCCTCGGTGTGCGGCGCCATCCCCATCATCAGCGTGATCAATGACTCCCTGCAGAGCAACCGCATCGAGAAGCTGATGGGCATCGTCAACGGCACCACCAACTACATCCTGTCGGAGATGAGCGACAAGGGCACCGGCTATTCCGAGGCGCTCTCCGCCGCGCAGGCCCTGGGCTTCGCGGAGCCCGACCCCACCAGTGATGTGGAGGGTTTCGACGCCGCCTATAAGCTGTCCATCCTCTCCTCCCTGGCGTTCCACTGCCCGGTGCCCTTTGAAAGGGTCTACCGGGAGGGCATCACCGGTGTGACCTCCATGGATATCTCCTTCGGCAAGGAATTCGGGTACGAGATCAAGCTCCTGGCCATCGCCAAGATGGATGACAAAGGCCGTGTGGAAGCCCGGGTGCATCCCACTTTCATCCCCCGGCATCATCCCCTGGCCAGCGTCAAGGGCTCTTTCAACTCCGTTTTCCTAAAGGGCAGCGCCTGTGACGATATGATGCTCTACGGGCGCGGCGCCGGCAGCCTGCCCACCGCCAGCGCGGTGGTCAGCGACATGCTCTACGCCTGCCGGGCGGATCTG
>CACZOZ010000077.1:0-6069 GCA_902782865.1 uncultured Eubacteriales bacterium | reverse complement strand
GGGGGCGGCGGCTCCTCCGGGGGCGGCGGCGGCCACGGGTTCTGACATTTTCACAGGGCGCACAAGAACAGAGGCAGCCGTTTCGGCTGCCCCGTTTTTCTTGCTGTTTGGTTTTTCAGGCCGTTCCGGGCTTTTTCGGGATATCGTGCCGGATGAAGCCCACGACGGAGGAGGCGATGATGACGCTCTCGCAGATGATGCCCTCCGTGGAGCGGTACACGATCACGTAGATCAGGTACAGTACCGCGGCGGGGATGGAGATCAGGCGCGTCACCTTGGGACTCTTGATCCAGTAGGCGATGATGCAGGCAACGGAGCAGACTGTCGTCAGCAGGCTGTAGGCGTTCTGCCAGGTCAGCAGGCTGAAGGTCAGGCTGATGGCGATGAATATGGCCAGCCAGGCCTTGCTGTCGGCCCACTTGTGACCGGCGTTGAGGAACACCAGGCTGCGGATGATGGCCACCGCGATGATGGCACATCCGGAATAGGCGCCCAGGGTGAAATAGTGCAGGATCCAGATGCTGTCCGAGATCAGCTTCCAGATCAGCATCTTCCGGCGCTCTTTCTGCTGGTATACGAAGATCGTGGTGATGATCCCCAGAACGCCAAGCCCGTCCGTCAGCCAGTTCATATCGCGGGATCAGCCTTCTTTCTCCGCGATGGCCTTGAGACAGCCGAAGGACTCAAGATGCCACGTGGCGCGCGGGTCGTCCTTCGCGTCCCCCATGGCGGCACAGCGGAACCCGCCTGCCACGGCGGCTTCCACGCCCGCGTGGGCGTCCTCCACCACCACGCAGTCCTTCGCTTCCAGCTTCAGGCCCTCCGCGGCCTTGAGGAACACCTCGGGATGGGGCTTGGAGTGGGTGATGCAGTTGCCGTCCGCCACCGTGTCAAAAAACCCTTTGAGCCCGATCCTCTCCAGGATGAAGGGCGTGTTTTTGCTGGAGGACCCGATGGCCAGCTTCAGCCCCATTTCCCTCAGGGCGTTCAGGGTGCCGCGCACCTCGTCGGACAGGTCCTTTTCGCTCATTTGGGCCAGCAGCTGCCGGTAGGTATCGTTCTTTTCCGCGGCGAACGCGTTCTTTTCGTCGTCGGTGTAGGCGCGGTCGGCCTTTTCCAGGATGATGTTCAGGCTGTCCATGCGGCTCACGCCGCGCAGCAGGCCGTTGCGCTCCCGGTCGAAGGGGATGTTCAGCCGGTCGGCCAGGGCCTTCCAGGCCAGGTAATGGTACTCGTCGGTGGAGCAGATCACGCCGTCAAGATCGAATATGATGCCTTTCATATCATATCACCCTTAACCTTTCTTTTTCATCACGATGAAGCTCTGGGGCGGCAGGGGCCCATCCGCCGCGGCGCCGCCGATATCGAATATTTTTTCGTGCCCCGCCGTGTCCACGGGCATGGGCTTTTCCTCCCCCGCGGGGTTGATCACAAGGAGCAGTCCGCCCCGGCGGTAGGCGAAGGCCTCACCGGGCACCGTGTGCACCGGCTCAAAGAGGGCGTCGGCCTGCAGGTCTTCCTCCCGGTGCCTCAGGGCGGTGAGAGCGCGCACGCAGTTGAGCAGGGAAGCGGGATCCGCCTCCTGATCCGCCACGGTGGGGGCGTCATCGGCGGGATCCACCGGCAGGTACAGGCTGTCCGCGCAGCCTTCGGAGAAGCCCAGGTTCTTGCCCGGGGCCCACTGCATGGGGGTGCGGGACCCGGTGCGGAAATAGCCGCCCTCCTTGGTGGGCAGCTGCTGATACCGCATGCCGATCTCGTCCCCGTAGTACAGGAAGGGCACGCCCGGCATGGTGAACAGGAAGGCGTAGGCCAGCTTCAGCTCCGCCATGTCCATGTTGTACCGGGGGCGGAGGGTGTCGTGGTTGCAGGTGATCAGGCTGATATAGCCCAGGTCCCGGGTGTCCTCATACCAGGGCATGTATTCCTTCAGGAAGGGGAGGATGTCGTGGGGGGAGTCCTTTTTGAAATACGTCCGGTCCGGGGCGCCGTCCCCTTCGTGGCAGCAGTACTCCCGCATCAGGTGGGCGTAGCCGTTGCCGCCGTGGTTCAGGTAAAAGTCCATGTCGTAGCCCGCCCGCAGCGAAAGGGGCGGGGCGCTCCACTCGGCCACCATGGCGGCGTCCGGATACTCCTTGTCCAGCATGGCGCGCACGTCCCGCCAGATCATGGAGGTGTAGGTCTTCTTCTCGTCGTCGTATTTCACCAGGGAGTCCGCCATGTCCACCCGGAAGCCGTCGCAGCCGTGGTCCAGCCAGAAGCGCATCACATCCTTGATGGCCTCCCGGGTCTTCACCGCGTCGGGATGATCGTGGGGCAGCTGCCAGCTCTCCTCCAACCGGCCGAAGCCGTAGTTGAGGGCCGGCTGGCACTTGAAGAAGTTGAGCAGGTAGGTGCCGTTCCGGTCGGACTCACCGCCGATATAGGGAATGTTCCTGCAGCCCTGGAAGCAGTGGCTCGTCCACACGTACCGGTTGGAATATTCGTTGTGTTCCGCTTTTTTGCTCTCCAGGAACCAGGCGTGTTCCTCGCTGGTGTGGCCGGGCACCAGGTCCAGCAGCACCCGGATGCCGCGCCTGTGGGCCTCCCCGAAGAGGCGGTACAGGTCCTGATTGGTGCCGTAGCGGGGCGCGGTCTTTTTATAGTCCCGTACATCGTATCCGGCGTCCTTGAAGGGGGAGTCGAAGCAGGGATTGATCCACAGGGCGCCGCAGCCCAGGGACTTGATGTAATCCAGCTTCTCGATGATGCCGTTGAAGTCGCCGATGCCGTCGGCGTTGGTGTCGTAAAAGCTCTGGGGATAGATCTCGTAAAACACGGTGTCCTTCAGCCATTTGGCGGGCATGGGTCGATCACCTCATTCTTTGATTGATGGGTCCTCTTACCCGCATGATAGTGTTTTTTTAAGGCCCTGTCAACTGATACTTGCCTTTGGATATACGGGGGAACGCTTTTGCGGGAATGGTCCCCGGATTGCGCATTTTTTGCGGTGAACGGTTTTCCGGGGGAAGATGATGTAGACAATCGGGGAAAAATTGAGTATAATATCTTCATTCCTAAACCATACTGTTCGTTTTTTGGCGGCATCATATCATATTGGTCAGGTAAAACGTTTTCCGGCAAATGGAAACTTCTTATATAAGAGGGGGGAGATCGGTTGAGCGCCACACAGGTCAGGAAGTCCTCCTGGCAGCGCTGGGCCATTTACATGAGGCGGTACGGTACGCTGTACCTGCTGCTTCTGGTGCCCATCGCGTTCTTCATCGTGTTCCGGTACACGCCCATGGCCTATATCCTGATGGCCTTCAAGAAGAACAACATCATCAAGCCGCCGTGGCAGGTGGACTGGGCCAAGAACAACGGTTTTGAGTGGTTCATCAAGGCCTTCAGGGATCAGCAGTTCATCCGGGCCCTGTGGAACACCATCAAATTGAACCTGCTGGACCTGGTGTGCGGCTTCCCCATGCCCATCATCATGGCCCTGCTGCTCAACGAGCTGAGCTTCAAGCGCTTCAAGAAATTCACCCAGACGGTGCTGTACCTGCCCCACTTCCTGAGCTGGATCATCATCTCCGGCCTGGCGCTGCGCCTGCTGGCGGACAATGACGGCCTGTTCAACATCATCTACAAGCGCATGACGGGCAACCCGGACGCGGTGATGCCGTTCCTGTCCAAGCCCAACTGGTGGACGGGAACCTACATCGCCCTTGGCATCTGGAAGGAGGCCGGCTGGGGCACCATCATCTATCTGGCGGCTCTTACCGGCATCAGTCCGGAGCTCTACGAGGCCGCGGCCGTGGACGGCGCGGGCCGGTTCCGCCGCATGTGGCACGTGACGCTGCCGGGGCTGCGTCCCACCATCATCACCCTGCTGATCATGCGCCTGGGGTACATCCTGGGCAGCGAGTTCGACCGGCCCATGGCCATGGGCAACAAGCTGGTCACCAATGTGTCCACGGTCTTGTCCATCTATGTGTACCAGAAAGGTATCAACGGCGGCGGCCAGTTCAGCATGACCACGGCGGTGGGCCTGTTCCAGTCCGTGGTGGGCGTGCTCTTCCTCTTCGCCGCTAACTGGCTTGCCAAGCGCTTCGGCGAGCGCGGCATCATGTAGGGGAGGTGGCGGGAGCATGATCAAATCGAGAATGACCAAGATCGGCGACATCGTGGTCGTCTTCCTGTGCCTCATCCTGATCTTCCTGTGCCTGGTGCCCATGGTGAACGTGCTGGCCCGTTCCCTGTCGGATACCAAATACCTGATCCGCAACGAGGTGCTGCTCCTTCCCAAGGGGGTCAACTTTGAGGCGTACAAGACCGTGCTGGGCAACGAGAAGTACGTCCACTCCCTGTGGTATACCGCTCTTTTGACCATCGGATGCACGGTGCTGAGCCTCACCATGACGGTGATCTGCGCTTATCCTTTGACCTATGAGAATTTAAAGGGCGGCAAATTCCTCAACGGCTTCATCCTGTTCACCATGTACTTCAGCGCCGGCATGATCCCCCACTACGTGCTCCTCAAGCAGATGAACATGCTCGAGTCGGTGTGGGTGCTGATCATCCCCAACTGCCTGAGCGTGTACAACATGATCATCATGCGCTCGAGCTTCTACAGCGTGCCGGAGTCATTAAGGGAGGCGGCGGAGATCGACGGGGCCGGCCCCATCCGCACCCTCATCCAGATCTACCTGCCGTTGTCCAAGCCCGTGCTGGCCACCCTGGCCCTGTTCTACGCCGTGGGCCGGTGGAACGGCTTTTCCGACGCCCTTTTGTACATCAAGCAGAACAGGGACCTGTATCCCATCCAGCTCTACCTGTACAACATCCTCACCAACGCGAACGCCGGCGAGGCGGCCGCCCAGGAGGGCTTCTCCATGCCGGGCCTGAGCGAGACGCTGAAAATGGCCTCCGTCATGTTCGCCACCGTGCCCATCCTCATGGTCTATCCCTGGCTGCAGCGCTACTTCGTGGCCGGCGTCACCATCGGCGCTGTGAAGGGATGACACCGATCATCTGTTTCCCCGGGCGAAAGGAGCCCATAACTCAATATCATTTCATTAAGGAGGAAATCATCATGAAACGTATCCTGTCACTGATCCTTGCCCTGGCGCTGATCGCGTCCCTGGGCCTGGTCAACGCCTTCGCGGAAGATGAGCTGGTGGACGGCAAGTTCGCCGAGACCCGCCACATCACCGTCAGGCTGTTCCAGCGCGGCGACAACGTCCCCGAGACCTCTCCCTTCGCGGACTACATCCGTAAGGGCATGCTGGAAAAGTACAACGTGGAAGTGGAATTCTCCGTGGGCGGCCGCTGGACCGAGCCCGATGACCTGGCCAACCTGCTGGCTGCCGGTCAGGCGCCCGACATCTGCTACACCTACTCCTACGACACCATCCTGAACTACGCTGACATGGACGGCATCATCGACCTGGCCCCCTACATCGAGCAGTACAAGGACCTGCTGCCCAACCTGTTCGAGCTGCTGGGCGAGGACAACGTGTACTGGGATCAGGATCCCGTCACCCACAAGCTCTGGGCCCTGGAGACCAGGCTGGTGAACAACGCCCGCATCAACACCTTCATCCGCAAGGACTGGCTGGACAAGCTGGGCCTGGCCATGCCCACCAACAAGGCGGAGTTCGAGAACTGCCTGATCGCCTTCCGCGACAACGCCGAGACCCTGCTGGGCGCGGACGCCGAGCGCATGGTGCCCTACTCCACCAGCTATGATATCGGCTGGCGCAACAACAACCTCACCGTGTCCTTCGTGCCCGATGAGATCACCGACGAAGAGCTCTACGTGTTCGGTTATGATGACAGGCAGCAGTTCCTGCCCGGCGCCAAGGAAGCCATCCGCCTGCTGAACAAGTGGTACAACGAAGGCCTGGTCTGGAAGGACTTCGCTCTCTACGGCAGCGGCGACACCACCGAGGACGACAACCTGAAGGCCGGCTTCGTGGGCGCTTTCCAGCACAACTATGACTATCCTTTCCGCAACGGCGATGACTCCATCGACGCCAACCTGAAGCGCAACGTGGGCCCGGACGCCGGGTTCGTGGCTGTGGACTG
>CACZOZ010000076.1:0-4848 GCA_902782865.1 uncultured Eubacteriales bacterium | reverse complement strand
GGATCAGTTCAATCCCATGATGGATTTCGTGGACAACGATATCTCCCGGTGTCTTTTGGCCGGGCTGTGCCTGAGCGGCATCGCGGGAAGCGTGCTGCGCTGGAAGAAAGGAGAATGAGTCATGAAAATAAAGAGAGTGTTGTCGATCCTGACGGCGCTTTTCCTGGCGCTGGGATCCCTGAGCTTTTCCGCCGCGGCGGAGGAGACTGTCGATGTGAGCACCCTGTACAAGAATAAGGACGTGGATGACGCCTGGAGCTTATCGGACGCGAAGGTCATCGACCTGGACACCGTGGGGAGCGGCACCGTGACCATCAGCGAAAAAGGCGACTGGGTGCTCTCCGGCACCCTGAACGGGCAGGTGGTGGTGGAGGTGCCCGAGGACGAGAAGGTGCGCCTCATCCTGAACGGCGTGACCATCGTGAGCGGCGAGGGCCCCGCCGTCTATGAGAAACAGGCGGACAAACTGATCGTCACCCTGGCGGAGGGCACCGTGAACACCCTCACCGACGGCCCCGCGGTCACCGACGAGGACGACACCATCGGCGCGGCGCTGTACGCGGAGGACGACCTGAGCATCAACGGCACGGGCAGCCTCATCGTGAACGGCACCGGGAAGCACGGCATCCAGAGCAAGGCCGATCTCATCATCGCGGACGGTGACATCACCGTGACCGCCGTGACCGACGGCATCCGCGGCCGCAACTCCCTTCTGGTGCTGGGCGGCACGCTGAACGTGACCGCCGGCGGGGACGGCCTCACCGCCACCCGCACGGACGCGGAGGGCAAGGGCTGGATCGTGCTGGCGGGGGGCAGCGTGACGGTGAAGACCGGCGACGGCGCCGGCACGGCGCGCGCCTCGGCCAACACGGCGGGCGGCTTCAACGCCCGGGGCCGTATGGACGACTGGGGCAGCCTGACCTCTTCCTCCTCCTCGGACAGCGTATCCCAGAAGGCGGTGAAGGCCGCGGCGGACCTGACGGTGCTCGATGGCACTTACGTGTTCGACTGCGCGGATGACGGCCTGCACGGCGTCAACGTGACGGTATCCGGCGGCACATTCGCCATCCGCAGCGGCGACGACGCCATGCACGCGGATGAGCAGATGACCGTGAACGCGGGCACTGTCCAGATCGCCCAGTGCTATGAGGGCCTGGAAGGAAAGTTCGTCACGGTGAACGGCGGGGACATCGTCATCGTCTCCTCGGATGACGGCATCAACGCTTCCGGCGGCAGTGACGCCTCGGGTTTTGGCAATTGGGGCCGGGGCGCCATGGGCGGCGAAGCGGACAACGGCGGCATGCTCACCGTCACCGGCGGCACCGTCTCGGTGACCGCGGGGGGCGACGGCCTGGACAGCAACGGCAGCATCCTCGTGTCCGGCGGCTTCATCGGCGTGTGGACGGCGGGCAGCGGCATGGAGGGCCCCATCGACTATAACGGCAGCGGCACCATCACCGGCGGCACCCTGATCACGGCCACATCGGGCATGAGCTTCGGCGGCCGCGGCGGCGGCGCGGGGCTCTCCGGGCTGAAGACCGTCACCTATCCCGCTTCCGGCGGGGCAGGCGAGACCATCACCCTGACAGATGAGGCCGGGAACGTGCTCGGCACATTCACCCCCGGCGGCAGCTACAGCGCGGTGACCGTCACCTCCGATGCGATCGGGGACGGCAGCGGGATCACCGTGACCGGCGGCACGGGGACCGACGCGATCACCTCCGCCACGCAGCCGGGGAACGGCGGCCCGTTCGGCCCGGGCCGCCCCGGTGAGGGCTTCGGCGGCGGGCAGCCCAATGACGGCGGCGGGAGCGACTTTGGCCGCGGACACGGCCGGAAAGGACACTGATCATGGAAGAAAGCTTCGCCCGCGTGGAGACCAAGTATCTTCTGGATACATCCCAGGCCGCGGCCATGGAGGCCGGGCTGAGGCTGCGGGGCTTTGACCACCTGGATTTCGGCAGCCCGAAGGTCCACAGCCTGTACTATGACACATGGGACTACGCCCTGATCCGCGCGTCCCTGGACCGCCCCGCCTATAAGGAAAAGCTGCGCCTGCGCGCTTACGGGGAACAGGGCCTGATGGATAAGTCCTTCGTGGAGGTCAAGAAAAAGTACCGGGGCGTGGTGTACAAGCGGCGCGCGGCCCTCCCGCTGGACGCGGCCGTGGAAGGCCTGTCGGAGGCCCGCCTCCCGGAGGAGACGGGCCAGGTGGGCCGGGAAGCGGTCTGGCTCGTGAAGCGGTACGGCCTGATGCCCGCGGCGGTGATCTCCTATGACCGGGACGCCTGGTGCGCGCCCGACGGATCGGGGATCCGCGTCACCCTGGACCGGAACCTGACCTTCCGAGACCGGGACCTGGACCTCAACGCCCGGGCCCTGGGCCTGCCCATCCTGCCCGCGGGGCAGCGGCTCATGGAGGTCAAGACCGGCAGGGCCTGCCCGGTGTGGCTCGCCCGCCTCCTGAGGGAGACCGGCGCTCAGCGCGTGCATTTTTCCAAATACGGCCTGGCTTACCAGATGTATATCCGGCCTGAAATGCAGGAAATGAAGGGAGTGAAACGAATTGTTTAACAGTATATTTTCCGGCGGCGTCCTGGCGGTGTGGAACGTGTTCCTGGCCCTGTTCCTGGCGCTGGCCCTGGGCCTGATCGGGGCCCTGTACTACATCCGCAGGAACTCCGCCACCCGCTCCTTTGGCTTCACCCTGGCGCTGCTGCCCCTGATCACGGCCACCGTCATCATGGCGGTCAACGGCAATCTGGGCGCGGGCATCGCCGTGGCCGGTTCCTTCAGCCTGATCCGTTTCCGCTCCGCCCAGGGGAGCGGCCAGGAGATCCTGGCGCTGTTCCTGGCGGCGGCGGTGGGCCTGTGCCTGGGGGCGGGCTATGTGGCGGTGGCCTGCCTGCTGATGGTGATGTGTCTTGGGGCCCACGCGGCCCTGTCCGCCGCCGGTTTCGGCTCCGCGGCGGAAAAGCAGCGGGAGCTGAGGATCACCATCCCGGAGGACCTGGACGATGAGGGCCTGTTCGACGACCTGCTGGAGTCCTTTTTCGCCTCCTGTGAGCTGATCCGCGTCAGGACCGTGGAAATGGGCACGGCCTATCAGATGACCTACCGGGGCACCCTCAGGGATGAAAAGGACGCGCGGAAACTGATGGACGCCGTGCGGGAGCGCAACGGCAACCTGCCGGTCTCCATGAGCCGGGTGATGGACGACCGCCATGAGATGTGATGAAAAGGACGGGTGACACATATTGAGGATCCTGTTTGCTGAGGATGACCGGGACCTGAACGCCGCGGTGAAAGCGCTGCTGACCCGCTCCGGCTATCAGGTGGACACCGTGTTCAACGGTGAGGACGCGCTCAGCTATGCCCGGGCGGAGCAGTATGACGGGATCATCCTGGACTGGATGATGCCGGTCATGGACGGGCTGGAGGCTTTAAAGACCATGCGGGCGGAGGGCTTCAACGCTCCCTGCCTGCTTTTGACGGCCCGGGACGCGGTGGGGGACCGGGTGGCCGGCCTGGACGCCGGCGCGGACGATTACCTGCCCAAGCCCTTCGACGCCCAGGAGCTGCTGGCGCGGGTGCGGGCCATGCTCCGCCGGCGGGAGACCTACGTGCCGGACGTGGCCGTCTTTGAGGACCTGACGCTGGACAAGGGCACCAATGAGCTCCGGAAAGGGGACCGGGCCGTGCGCCTGACGGGCAAGGCCTATCAGATGATGGCGCTGTTCATGGAGAACCCCCACATCATCTATTCCGTGCAGCAGCTGATGGACCGGGTCTGGGGCTGGGACACGGAGGCGGAGATCAATGTGGTGTGGGTCAATATCTCCACCCTGCGCAAAAAACTGGCCGAAATAGGCACCTGTGCGGAGATAAGGGCGCACCGGGGCACGGGCTACTCACTGGAGAGGAAACAATGATCAGGAAACTGCGGCGGCGTTTTATCCGCATCGCGCTCATCGCCCTCACGGCGGCCATGGTGCTGGTGGCCGGCGTGGTCAACGCGGCCAACTGGGTCAGCGTGCGCCGGGAACTCACTGAGACCCTGAACTTCCTTTCGGGCATCGGCGGGCCTCCGGACCGGGAGGACATGGGCGGCCGCGCGACCGGGAGGAGCCGGCACGCCCGCAACCTGGTGGGGGAGTCCCGGTGGTTCGCCGTCACCCTGGAGGAGGACGGGACGCCGCGGAGCTATGACCTGATCAACATGCCCGACATGACGGAGGATACGGCCGCTGCCCTGGCGGCCCGGGCGCGCCTTTCGGTCACCGGGGGCTCCGCCTTTGAGCAGGACTACCTGTACACCGTGAAGGCCGATCCCCGGGGCGGGCGCGTCGTGATATTCCTGGACTGCGAGACCAGGCTGACCGCCGTGCGCACCCTGGCGCTGATCTCCCTGACGGCCTGCGTGGGCGGTTTCCTTTTGGCGTGGCTGTTCGTCACCCTGGCCAGCCGGAAGGCCATCGAGCCCACCATCCGCAACATGGAACAGCAGAAGCAGTTCATCACCAACGCGAGCCATGAGCTCAAGACCCCGCTCACCGTGATCTCCACCAATATGGAACTGATGGAGATGGAGCGGCCCGGCAGCCAGTGGGTCAGGAGCACCCAGCGGCAGACGGCCCAGATGCGGCACCTGGTGGATGAGATGGTGTACCTGTCCCGCATGGAGGAGGAGAACGCGCCCCTCCAAATGGAAACGGTCATGATCGCCCCGTTGCTCAGGGAAACGGCGGATCCCTTCCTGGCCATGGCGGAATACCAGGGGAAGACCATGACCCTGGAGGCGGAGGACGGCCTCGCGGTCCGCGGCGACCGGGCGTCCCTCGAGCGGCT